>NZ_JAHKSP010000004.1:0-2105 GCF_021733735.1 Mycetohabitans sp. B2 | reverse complement strand
CATGCGGCGCGCCTTCGTCTACCGACATATCATCTTGCATACCGGGCGGCTTCACATCCCAACGCGTTTTCCGCCCTTTGGGCTGGCTCGAACCTTCATTGTGCGAGGCGACTTCGCCCATCAGCGTATCTTGCGTACCGGACTCGACTGTGGCTGACCTCGCGACGTCGGAAATCAGCAATGCGGTAACAACTCCGAGCGCACACAACGTCCTTGATAAAGCGAACCTGAGGTAATTGGAGCGATGAGCGAACGGAGCGCCATAAACTATTACTGGCGTTGCATCAGAAATCCGCATTTAAAGTCTCTTGTTATTAGCCAAGTGCTAGTCGGATGGGGTGAACATGAACAGTACGCGTAGACCCGTTCCTATGCAATCAGACGCGAAGCTTGATGCGGAATTCAAAAGGAGTACGTCGGCTCGCCAATATGCTGTTTAAGAGGTTTAGTGTCATGGCGGCATCAAAGGACGCCTCCAATAACGTAACCCTTAACTATTCACAATTTGTTCAAAGGCGGCCCGCACTTCACCGGTTGAGCAGCAGTCAGTTTGACGGTGGAACCGCAGCGCCATGTGCTCACATCTCATGGCCACAGCGTTCCCTGCCGCGCAATACCATTGCAAATTTTCGATAGAGCGATGCAGCGATAACACCGTTCGGGCCTTGTTGCGACTTTTCACGGCCGGTATGGCCGGCGAGGCGGATGACGGGATCAACTCCCACGCTGGCATTCATGGCCGCACGTTTAACGATTGGGGAGTCGGGCCATTTTTTATACGCCACGCGGCGTCGCGCGCACGCGTGGACAACATGATGCCATCGGCGGATCACGTAGAATGGAGTGGTCCGTTGCGCGTTGCTCGTCCGCGCGACGCCGTTCATGTGCCGAGGCTTCGATCATGACTGTCATTGTGGAAATTGACGCGGCGCAACGTCAGATCCAAGCGCTGCGACGACACATCCATGCACATCCCGAATTACGCTACGAGGAGACACAGACCGCCGAGTTGATTGCCCAGACCCTAGCCAGTTGGGGTATCGAGGTTCACCGCGGTTTAGGCAAGACCGGCGTTGTCGGAGTGTTGCGCAACGGCTCCAATCCCCGCTCGATCGGTCTGCGTGCCGATATGGACGCGTTGCCGATACAGGAATTGAACACCTTTGGCCATCGATCTCAGCATCCCGGCAAGATGCATGCGTGTGGCCACGATGGACATGTCGCCATGTTACTGGGTGCAGCACAGTATTTGGCGACGCACCGGGACTTCGACGGAACCGTGGTCTTCATCTTTCAGCCAGCCGAAGAAGGTGGCGCCGGCGCGCGAGCAATGATTGAAGAGGGCTTGTTCGAGCAATTCCCCGTTCAGGCCGTGTTCGGCTTGCACAACTGGCCCGGTATGCGTGCGTGCACGTTTGGCGTGCGTCCGGGACCGATCATGGCATCGAGTAACGAATTCCGCATCCACATCAAAGGCATCGGCGCCCATGCTGCAATGCCACATAACGGTGCCGACCCAATCTTTGCCGGCGTCCAAATGATCAACGCGCTGCAAGGGGTGATCACCCGAAACAAGAGACCGTTGGACGCCGCGGTGCTGTCCGTCACGCAGTTTCACGCCGGCGATGCAATGAACGTCATCCCGGCCGACGCGGAAATTGCCGGCACGGTCCGCACGTTTAGGACCGAGGTCACCGACTTGGTCGAAGACCGAATGCGCGACGTGATCCAAGCGACCGCATCCGCCCACCGCTGCGAAGCACGGTTCGAGTTCGCGCGCAATTATCCCCCAACTGTCAATAGCACGGATGAGGCACGGTTCGCGGCGGATGTAATGCGCTCCATTGTCGGGGACGACGACGTGGACGACGATGTGGAGCCGACGATGGGTTCCGAGGATTTCTCGTTTATGCTGCAAGCCAAGCCAGGCTGCTATGCGTTTCTCGGCAATGGCAGTGGTGCGCATCGGGCCGCGGGGCACGGCTTAGGCCCCTGCGAGTTGCATAACGCCAGCTACGACTTTAATGACGCATTGTTGGGAGTGGGCGCACCCTATTGGGTCAAGCTTGCCCAGGCGTGGTTGCGCTCGAGCGCGTGCCGGTCAA
>NZ_JAHKSP010000003.1:0-81540 GCF_021733735.1 Mycetohabitans sp. B2 | reverse complement strand
TTACTTGTTAAAGAGCATCGCGCCCACCGTGCCTCAGCCTGCCCGGCTTCAGCCCCTGCGGCGCGTCGCTGCATCAGCAGCAGAGAAACGAGATTATGACCACAATCTTGCGAAGCGTCAACAACTTTTTTACCACCCCGGTGCGATGCTGGCCGCCTCACACCCCGTTGTCTGCCCCGCCCGCTGCGTTTGCCCCTTCAGCGGCCTCACTGCATGCAGCGAGGGGTCGAATCATAGGCCAATGACGCGTCCACCGCAAGGGCCCCGCAGACATTTTTTTAGCCAACACGTTTTGTCACCCGACCCGCTCCCCCCCTAGCACGACCGATACGCCACCGCCACCGCCACCGCCAACGCCCCAGCCAGCAGCAGATTCACCCGGATTAAAAATTATTAACCGACCGGTCGGTAGGTTTATACTGCATGAAGAATCCTGATGGAGGCTTCTTATGTATACGCAATCGCTCGACTTGCCGGGCAACGCCGTGCTGGCCGACAACCCCGTTGCCAGCATAGAGCAGCAGCGCTTTGACGCGCGCATCGCCGCGGACGACAAGATTGAGCCGCAAGACTGGATGCCTGACGCCTATCGCAAGACGCTAGTGCGGCAAATTTCGCAGCACGCGCACTCCGAAATCGTCGGCATGTTGCCCGAGAGCAACTGGATCAGTCGCGCTCCGAGCTTGAAACGCAAGGCGATCCTGCTGGCCAAGGTGCAGGACGAGGGTGGGCATGGGCTGTACCTGTACAGCGCCGCGGAAACGCTGGGCGTGTCGCGCGATCAGATGCTCGATGCGCTGCACAGCGGCCGTGCGAAGTATTCGAGCATTTTTAACTACCCCACGCCGAGTTGGGCCGACGTCGGCGTGGTCGGGTGGCTAGTCGATGGCGCTGCAATCATGAACCAGATCCCGCTGTGTCGCTGCACGTATGGCCCTTATGCGCGCGCGATGATCCGCATCTGCAAGGAAGAGTCTTTCCACCAACGCCAAGGCTTTGATGCGTTGCTGGCCATGATGCAGGGCACCGCAGCACAGCGCGAGATGGTGCAGCAGGCCGTGGACCGCTGGTGGTGGCCAGTGCTAATGATGTTCGGCCCGAGCGACAAGGACTCGGTGCACAGTAACCAGTCCACCCGATGGGGAATCAAGCGCATATCGAACGACGACCTTCGGCAAAAATTTGTCGACGCGATCGTCGCGCAGGCCAAGGTCCTCGGCGTCACGTTGCCCGATCCAGACTTGAAATGGAATGAGGCGCGCGGCCACTACGACTATGGCGCGGTGGACTGGGAAGAGTTTTGGCGCGTGGTCAAAGGTGACGGCCCCTGCAACCGTGAGCGGCTAGCCACGCGCGTGAAGGCGCATGAGGACGGCGCCTGGGTACGCGAGGCGGCGCTAGCGTACGAGGCCAAGCAGGCTCGGCGCAACGAACAGAAAGCGGCGTAGTGGTGCGCCAGCACGAATCGAGGAGGAACCCATGAGCAAGGAATGGCCGATTTGGGAAGTGTTTGTACGCAGCAAACAGGGGCTGGACCACAAACATTGTGGCAGCCTGCATGCGGCGGACGCACAAATGGCGCTGCGCATGGCGCGTGACGTCTACACGCGCCGACAGGAAGGCGTGAGCATCTGGGTCGTACCGGCCGCGGCAATTACCGCGTCGGCGCCCCAGGAAAAGTCTGAACTGTTCGATCCGGCCGGCGACAAGATCTACCGTCATCCGACCTTCTATCAGTTGCCGGACGAAGTCAACCACATGTAAAGCCAGGACGGACCACGCCCATGCCGACGCAACACCATCTGGCGTATGTACTACGCCTCGCGGACAACGCCCTGATTCTCGGCCAGCGCAATGCCGAATGGACCGGGCATGGCCCGGTCCTCGAAGAGGATATCGCGCTGGCCAATATCAGTCTGGACCTAATCGGCCAGGCCCGGCTGCTCTATACGCACGCCGGCTCATTGGAGGCCGCGCTCACTGGCCAGGCGCGCGACGAGGACGACTATGCGTTCTTCCGTGAGGAGCGCCAGTTCTGCAATTACACGATGCTCGAGCTGCCGCACGCCGGCCCGTATTGCGGTACTGTGCGCGCCGACCGGGACTATGCGGTAACGATCGTGCGCAATTTCCTGTATTCGACGCTGATGCTACTCGTCTGGGATGCGCTGCTGCATTCAAGCGATGCCGATTTGACCGCGATCGCCGCCAAATCGCTCAAGGAAACGCGATACCACGTGCACCACGCGCGCGACTGGCTGGTACGGCTCGGCGACGGCACGGACGAATCGCATCGCCGCACGCAGGCCGCAGTCGACTTCCTGATGCCGTATACGAGCGAGTTTTTCTCCGTTGACGAACTCGAGCAGTCCATCGCGGCACAGGGCATCGGCCCGCTAAACGCGACGCTGCAGCCGGACTGGGCGGAGCACGTCCGGGCGGCGCTCGACGAAGCCACGCTTGCGTGGCCGACCACGGGTCAATATGTGACAACTGGCAAGCTGGGCAAGCACTCCGAGCACATGGGATATCTGCTGGCGGAAATGCAGAGCCTGGCCCGCCAGCACCCCGGCGCCCGCTGGTAGGACGGTGCGGGCCGCTCCCGGCCCCACCCACACCAGCATTGACGTCCGGCTTCCGAATTCGACAGAGAAACGCATGCCAGACAGTTCGACCAACACTTCACTCGTTGCCCGCGCGTGGGCAGCGCTGGACGCGGTACCGGACCCGGAAATCCCGGTTGTGTCGATTCGCGAACTCGGCATTCTTCGCGACGTACGGCAGGCCCCGGACGGCGTTATTGAAGCGGTGATCACGCCAACCTACTCGGGTTGCCCGGCAATGGCGCAGATCGCCGAGGACATCGGCGCGGCGCTGGATGGCGCGGGGCTCGCGCCGCACCGTGTCGTCAGTGTGCTCGCGCCTGCGTGGACCACCGACTGGATCACCGACGGCGCGCGCCAGAAGCTGCGCCACTACGGGATCGCACCGCCGTCACAGACGTGCACGACGCAGGGAACGCAAGCGCCGCAACCGGTCAGGCTGGTGTCGCGCAACGAGCGCGAGCACACGCAGCCCGTCTGCCCACGTTGCGGCTCGCCGAACACCGAGCGACTGTCGCAGTTTGGGTCAACCGCGTGCAAGGCACTGTACCGCTGTATTACCTGCCGCGAACCTTTCGATTACTTCAAACCGTATTAATATGGCCACTGTGCAATTTCATTCGCTGCGTATCCGCGAAGTGCGCGCCGAAACGCCAGACGCAGTCTCGGTCGCTTTTGAGGTCCCTGTCGAACTGCGCGACGCGTACCGGTTCACGCAGGGGCAGTTCGTCACGCTCAAGGCCCATATCGACGGCGAGGAAACGCGCCGCTCATACTCGATCTGCGTCGGCGTCACCGACTACGAGCGGGACGGTGAATTGCGCATCGGCATCAAGCGGGTGCGCGGCGGCCGCTTCTCGAATTTTGCGTTCGACACACTGCAACCGGGACACACAATCGATGTAATGACGCCCGATGGCCGCTTTTTTACGCATTTGAATGCCGACCATCACAAACAGTATCTCGCGTTTGCGGGAGGTTCGGGCATCACACCGGTGCTGGCCATTATCAAGACGACATTGGATGTCGAGCCGCGCAGCACTTTTACGCTGATCTACGGCAATCGCAGCGTCGACGCAATCATGTTCGCCGAGGAATTGGAAGACCTGAAGAATCGGTATATGAACCGGCTAATCCTGTATCACGTGCTGTCGGACGATGTGCAAGATGTCGAGCTGTTCAATGGCGTGCTGGACCGGGCCAAGTGCGACGCCTTCCTGCAGTCGCTGGTGCCGGCCGAATCGATCGACGAAGCCTTTATCTGCGGACCGGCGCCGATGATGGATGCCGCCGAGGACGCCTTGAGAGCCGCCGGGGTGCCGCAACAGCTCATCCATGTGGAGCGCTTCGGCACGCCACTGCCACAAGCCGGCGTACCACCGGTCGAGATAACGGAAAACACGCCTGCGGCGGATCTGGAAATCGTGCTCGACGGCAAGCGCCGCAAGCTGCGCCTGCCATACGAGGGCATGAGCCTGCTCGATGTTGGACTGCGCGCGGGGCTCGCGCTGCCGTACGCGTGCAAGGGTGGCGTGTGCTGCACGTGCCGCGCCAAGGTGCTCGACGGAGAAGTCCGGATGGAGAAAAACTACACGCTCGAACCCCAGGAAGTGGAGGCCGGCTTTGTCCTCACCTGTCAATGCCATCCGGTCAGCGAACGCGTGGTCGTCAGCTACGATGAACGCTGAGCCGTGCACCGCGCTGCCGGCCGTCATCATTCGCTGCACCGCCGGCCACGATCCGGAACGATCGCTTACACTAGCGCCTGTTCACGTATAGCCCGGCTCGCGCAGCGGACTGGCGGCATGCCGGGAACCGCGCAGCGCGGGCCCGCTTACCGCTTGTCCGTCAGCGGGCAATCTCCATGACAACGATCCATATTACCAACGGGGATGTGGCGGCCACCTCGCTTCGTGCAGCGCTGGCCAGTGCGCAACGCAACGAGGAAGTACTCGCGTTGCGTGACGATCTCGCGTTTGGCCCAATCCGGGCTGTCGACAGCGACGTGCATGAACGCGCGGCGTTTTGGCAGCAGGTCCTCGACGAACAGGACCGGGATGTCGCGTCCGAACTGAACGAGCAGAACGCCGCGTTGGCACGTCTCGTCGAATCGGCGATGAATATCGTCGTCTGGCACGCGCAAAGCGCGTCGGACCAACTGATGCTGCGTCGGGTTGCATGGTATCTGCGCACCCAACCGCAACGGCTTAACGAAGTGGCCCTCGGCGCACGTGAGTTGCCACGCGAGACTGCACCGCGTGCCGACGGCGCGAGCGCAATCGGCATGTTCGGCGCCGACGCGCTGGCCACGCGCATCCGAAAGGCCGCGCCGATCTCGGTGTTGCGGATCGGGCGGCTTGCGCTGGAGTGGCAGGACGTGCGGCGGCTCAATGGCGACGTGCGATGCTGGCGCGAGAACCGCTTCGTGACCGGCACCTATGCGCCGATCGACGACGCATGGTTGCAGCATACCGATGATCGATGGCAAATGGCGACCCACGTTGCCGCCCAGGTCATGAAAGGCGACTTCGGCGCCTGCGTGACCGATGCGATCGCGTTGTGGCGTTGCAAGGAACTGGCCACGGCCGGCCGCCTCGCGCTCAGCGGCGAGGCGCGTCGACAGTGGCGTGATGTGCAAGTGCGACGGCCGTAGGCCGACGACATGCCTGCCACACTGACCGGACAGATCCTCAACAGAATTGCCCCCCATGGCCCGCACCCGAGCTCCCGATCATGAAAGCCAGCGCGAGCAGATCTTGAATCTGGCCGCTGAGAAATTCGCGCAGACCAGCTACCCGAGCACGTCGATGGCAGACCTGGCCGCGGCCAGCGGCACGTCGAAAGCACGCCTATACCATTATTACGAGAGCAAGGAGGCCATCCTGTTCGATTTACTGGACCGGTACACAAAGCGGCTGATGCTGATCATCGCCGAGGTCGAGGGTGCCAGCCAAAGACGGGAATTGAACGAGCAGCAAACCTTCGCGGAGTTGATCCGCGCCTTCCTCGCCGAGTATGAGACGTCGCACACGCGGCACGTCGCGCTGCTCAACGACGTCAAGTATTTGGTGCAAACGCAGCGCGAAATCATCCTAGACCGGCAACGCGACATTGTTGCCGCGTTTGCGCGCCAACTGGCTCGCGCCTATCCGCAGCGCGTGACCCAATCCAACCAGATGGCGCTCACCATGATGGTATTTGGCATGATCAACTGGACCTTCACGTGGCTCAAGCCGGGCGGCAAGATGACCTACGCGGACTTCGCGGACGAGGTCATCGCCGTGCTTGAGCGCGGACTGGTCGCGCCGCCGCACGTTGCGTAGTGATAAACCCTGCCCAGACCACGACGATTGGCCCGGCGTTGCGCAAGCGCAACAGCGCCCGCAACGGCCTATCCTACGTCGTTTTTATGTTCCTTAATGTCGGTTTTAGAATATTAATTCAAGCTCAACCTAGGGTTTTCCCGAAGAAAACTAGGGGGTTTCCTGTAGAATGCATATTGCACTGCATCAGAAGCTGATGCGAGATGGGCAGGCGGTAAGCCCGCCGCCCGCAGGAGAACCCGATGAAAGCGTTGAATCCGGCCCCTGGCCCGATGACGGTGCATGATCCGCGCAGCGCGTCACCGAAAGCGGCGCTCGTGCGTGAGTTGTCATCACGCGATCGAGCCCAGCTGCATGCACACTTCCTGTCGCTGAACGACGACGATCGGCTACTGCGGTTTGGACAAAGGGTTCCCGATCATGTGGTCAAACACTACGTGGACGGCATCGACTTTTCCTGCGATACGGTATTCGGCGTCTTCGATGATAACCTCGAGTTGGTCGGTGTCGGTCATCTGGCCTATGTGCCTGGCGACAGCGACAAGCGTACCGCGGAGTTCGGCGTGTCGGTGCTTAAGCGCGCCCGCGGCCGCGGCATCGGCACGCAACTGTTTGAGCGCGCCGCGATGCATGGCCGGAATACCCGCGTGACGACGCTATATATGCATTGCCTTTCACGCAATTCGACGATGATGCACATCGCGAAAAAGGCCGGCATGATAATCGAATACGCGTACGGGGAAGCCGACGCATACCTGACGCTGCCGCCAGCGGACCCCTCCAGCCTCATGGCCGAACTGCTGCAGGAGCAAGCGGCGATGTTCGACTACGCGATGAAGCGCCAGGCGCGGCGTGCGTCTCAGCTATTCGATGTCTTCCGCGCGGTGCCTGCCGGGCTAGCCGCTTGATACGCCGTTGATACCCCCTTGGCGCGCCCGCCGCGCGCCGCACCGATAGTGTGAGGCTGGACGGACGCGTCAACCCATCGCCGTAGCGGCAGTCGCGGCATGGCCTGAGCGACGCAAACCAATTGATTTTGGACAAACCGCGAAAAGTGCGCCATGTCCTGCCTGGATGCACACTGGGAGCAGATAGTCCATGTCACCGGCCATGGCATAGCACACTACAACCTCGGGCTACGACTGGACCGCGGCACGCAAGGCTGTCACCGGCGTCGCGGTGTTGGCCGGCTGGCGTGGCACACACCACCAGTCGGTGCGTGCGCACGCGGATCATCGTCCGCCCCGCCTTCCAATCCGCTCCGCTTTTCCAGCCGCACATTCACGCACAGCAGTAAGCCCAGCCTCAATGCGCCGGGATTGAGCAATGCGGCGATCTGCATATTACCCCCTCCTCCACCCGGCGAGGCTTGATTTCGGGTCTCGCCCAGTGGGTTGGCGCAGGATAACCTTTAAGCGGTGCCCGGCAACGCGGCTACGCCGCGCAGACGGGCGCGCTTAACCAACGCGTGCGTTGGCCGATGCCACCGCAGTCATGTTGATAATGCGGCGCACGGTGGATGCCGGCGTCAAGATGTGCACGGGCTTCGCCGTGCCGAGCAGGAACGGCCCGACCGTCACGCCCTCCCCGCCGATCATCTTCAGCAGGTTGTACGTGATGTTGGCCGCCTCGACGTTCGGCATGATCAGTAGATTCGCCTCGCCGCTGAGTGTAGTGCCGGGCATCGCCTGCTTGCGGATCACCTCGGACAGCGCCGCATCGCCGTGCATTTCGCCATCGACTTCCAGATGCGCGGCACGCTCGGCAATCAGCGCACGGGCTTGGGCCATGCGCTGCGAGGAAGCCGTCGGCACGCTGCCAAAGTTCGAATTCGACAGCAATGCGATCTTCGGCACGATGCCAAATTTCTCGACCTCGCGCGCCGCCAAGATCGCCATGTCGGCAAGTTGCTCCGCGCTCGGCACTTCGTTCACGTAGGTATCGCAGATGAACAGATTGCGGCCGGGCAACATCAGCAAGTTCATCGCCGCATAGTGCTGCGCGTCGCTGGCGCGGCCCAGCACTTGATCAATGTACTTCAGATGGCTATGGAACGATTCGATCAAGCCGCACACCATACCGTCGGCATCGCCGAGCCGCACCAGCATGGCGCCGATCAATGTGTTCGACTTGCGCATCGCGGCCTTGGCCACTTCGGGCGTCACGCCCATGCGCGCCCCAAGCTCGTGATAGTCCTGCCAGCACCGGTGATAGCGCGGATCGTCTTCCGGATCGACGATCTCGAAGTCTTGGCCGGCGCGCAGCTTCGAGCCCATCTTCTTCAAACGCATCTCGACCACGGCCGGACGTCCGACGATGATCGGCTTGGCGATGCGCTCGGTCAACACGAATTGCGCGGCGCGCAGCACGCGCTCGTCCTCGCCCTCGGCGAACACGATCCGTGCGTTGGACGCCTTGGCTGCGGCGAATACGGGCCGCATCACCATGCCGGTGCGGTACACCGTCGTGGCAAGCTGCTCCCGATAGGCTTGCATGTCGACAATCGGCCGCGTCGCGACGCATGAATCCATCGCCGCCTGCGCAACAGCTGGTGCAATCTTGATGATCAGTCGCGGATCGAACGGCTTCGGGATCAGATACTCAGGACCGAATTCGAGTGTGTGGCCCTCGTACGCCTTGGCCACCTCGTCGCCCTGGTCACTCTCCTCGGCCAACTCCGCAATCGCGCGCACGCAGGCGAGCTTCATCTCTTCGGTGATCGTAGTCGCCCCCACGTCGAGCGCGCCGCGGAAGATGAACGGGAAACATAGGACGTTATTAACCTGATTCGGATAGTCGGAGCGGCCCGTGGCGATAATGCAATCGGGCCGAACCTTCTTAGCCTCCTCCGGCCGGATCTCCGGCTCCGGATTGGCCAGCGCCAGAATCAATGGCTTACCGGCCATCTCCCGGACCATTTCCGGTTTCAGCACGCCAGCGCTCGAGCAGCCGAGGAACACATCGGCGCCTTTGATCGCGTCAGCTAGCGTGCGCGCATCGGTGTGCGCCGCATAGCGTTGCTTGGACGGATCGAGATGGCCGCGTCCCTCATAGATTACGCCCTTGGAGTCGGCCACGAGAATGTTGTCCTTGCTCAGGCCGAGCTTGACCAGCAGGTCCAGGCACGCAATTGCCGCCGCGCCCGCGCCCGAGGCGACCAGCTTCACCTCGGCGATGTGCTTGCCGACGACCTTCAGGCCGTTCAGGATCGCCGCCGACGCAATGATCGCCGTGCCATGCTGATCGTCGTGGAACACCGGGATCTTCATCCGCTCGCGCAGCTTCTGCTCGATATAGAAGCACTCCGGCGCCTTGATATCCTCCAGATTGATGCCGCCTAGGGTCGGCTCGAGCATCGCGATCGCCTCGACCAGCTTGTCCGGATCAGATTCCGCAAGCTCGATGTCGAACACGTCAATACCGGCGAATTTTTTGAACAAGCAACCCTTGCCCTCCATCACCGGCTTAGCGGCCAACGGCCCGATATTGCCAAGCCCCAGTACCGCCGTGCCGTTCGTGACGACGCCGACCAAATTGCCGCGCGACGTGTACTTCTGCGCATCGAGCGGCTCGGCATGGATCGCCTCGCACGCGGCCGCGACGCCCGGAGAATAGGCGAGTGACAGGTCGAGCTGGTTCGACAGCGGCTTGGTCGGGGTGACCGAAATCTTGCCGGGCTTTGGATTCTGATGATAGGCCAGAGCGCTTTGCTTCAGTTGTTCGTCCATGGTGCGACGTGTATGTAAATAGAAATTGGATATGGCGGGGGCGATAAGTGTACACCCCATGAACTGCCGTCCGACGACGCAGGTACGGAGGACAAACCCGGCGCACACCATGACCCCGGGCGCGGTCGGCCAGCATGGCACCCGACTGAGGTACAATAGCGGGCTACGCGCGTCGCGCAGTCCCGCCCGACCCACACCCCCGATTCCAAGGATTTTCCCGATGATAGGCATCGATCGTCAAACGATCTCCGACACTACCGCCAGAATTTTGCTCGAGGTCCAGGCCGTCCACTTCAACGCCGAAAAGCCGTATATCTTCACGTCCGGATGGGCGAGCCCGGTCTATATTGATTGCCGGAAGCTGATTTCCTATCCTCGCGTGCGCAACGCACTGATGGACATGGCCGAATCGACAATTTATGCCGGCGTCGGATTCGAGCAAGTGGACTCGGTGGCGGGCGGCGAGACTGCCGGCATCCCGTTCGCCGCATGGATTGCCGACCGCATGGGCCTGCCGATGCAATACGTTCGCAAAAAGCCAAAGGGTTTCGGCCGTAATGCGCAGATCGAGGGGTTTCTGCAAGAAGGTTCACGGGTGCTGCTGGTCGAGGATCTGACGACCGACAGCCGCAGCAAGATCAACTTTATCAATGCATTGCGCACCGCCGGCGCGAGCGTCGAACACTGCTTCGTGCTGTTCCACTACAACATCTTCAAGGAAAGCGTGTCGGTGCTCAAGGATGTCGGCGTCGATCTGCACGCGCTGGCGACCTGGTGGGACGTGCTGCGCGTGGCCAAGGATAAGGGGTACTTTGACACGAAAACGCTGGACGAAGTCGAGAAGTTCCTGCACGCACCCGCTCAATGGTCGGCTGCGCATGGCGGCGCGACGTCCGCGCCGCAATAGCGGAACCCATCGGGGCCGATGCCCAGATACGACAAAGCCGCCCTCATGGGCGGCTTTGTCGTATCTGGGAGACCTTCGATCGTGGTCACTGGCGCCGCGGCTACCTTGCAAATGGGTCTGGATGATAGACTGCCTGCGTGTTTGCCGGCGCTGCCCGGTCCCGCTCCGGCCGACCGGCACCGAACGCGCTGTGCCTGACTGTTCGTTATAACAACGTTGCGTCAAGGACAGGAGGTTTCCGGCCCATGCGTCCGCGTCGCCAGCAGCATCGAGCATCCCGTCGTTCGCATGTTCGCGTGTGGCAGAGCTTGTCCATGGCCGGGTGGCTGCTGGTTGTCCAGCCTCTCGCCCAGACGGACAATGCACCCGCCAGCGCCATGCCGACGTCAGCGGGTGGCGTAAGCCGCCCGTTCGAGTTGCACAGCGCGGCGTTACGCCCCAACCAACACGTGTCACGCGCGCAGGTCTACAACAAGCGCGGCTGTAGCGGATCCAACCATTCCCCGGATCTGTCGTGGCGTAACGCGCCGCCCGGCACCCGGGGCTTTGCGGTGACGCTCTTCGATCCCGATGCACCGGGTCGCGGCTGGTGGCACTGGGCCGTCGCCGGCATTCCAGCTAACGTCCATCGATTGCCGACCAATGCCAGCGGATCGGGCTTCCTGAAGTCAATCGGCGCCATCGAGGCCCGCAACGACTTCGGCGATGACGGCTATGGCGGCCCGTGTCCGCCGACCGGCAGAGCGCATCGCTATATCGTCACCGTGTGGGCGCTACGCACCCAGGACCTGCGGCTGACCAGCGGGCGCCCTGCCGCGGTGTTCGAGCACGAAATCTCGGTGGCCGCCCTTGCCGCCGCGCGGATTATCGTGACCTATACCCGATAACGGCATTTTTTTCGCAACCGCCCCGAATCTGTCCCGCCCGGGGCCTTAGAATACCTGTTTAACGGTATCGGAGCATAAGGCGGGCACGCAATGACAACCAAAGTTTTTGTCGACGGGCAGGACGGCACGACGGGGCTGAAGATCAATGAATACCTCGCGGCACGGCGCGACATTGAGGTATTGCGTATCGACGAGGCGAAGCGAAAGGATCCTGACGAGCGGCGCCGGCTGATCAACGCCTCCGACGTCACGTTCCTGTGCCTGCCGGATACCGCATCGCGCGAGTCCGTGTCGCTGGTCGACAGTGACCGCGTGGTGATCATCGACGCCAGCACCGCGTTCCGCACGCAACCGGACTGGGCGTACGGGTTGCCCGAGCTGAACCGCGCGCAGCGGGAAAAAATCCGCGCGAGCAAGCGCATTGCGGTGCCTGGATGTCATGCGTCGGCGTTCGTGCTGGCCATGCATCCGCTGGTCAATGCTGGTATCGTGCCGGCCGGCTTCGTCGCAACAGCCTATTCAATCACCGGATACAGTGGTGGTGGCAAGAAATTGATCGCGGCCTACGAGGACAACTCGGCTCCCGCGTTGTCGAGTCCGCGCCCCTACGCGCTTGGGCTGACGCACAAACACCTGCCGGAAATGATGGTCCATTCCGGGCTGACGATAATGCCAGCGTTCACGCCAATCGTCGGCGCGTTTTACAAGGGGCTCGCGGTCACGACCTATCTTCCCCCAACGCAATTGGCACGGCGAGTGACACCGGCCGACGTTCATGCCGTGCTGGCAGACCACTATGCCGGCGAAGCGTTTGTTCGGGTCATGCCATTGGGTGCGCCGGAGAACCTAGACGATGGCTTTTTCGATGTGCAAGCCAATAACGGCACCAATCGCGTCGACCTGTTCGTCTTCGGCAATGAAGAGCGCATCATGACGATCGCGCGACTCGACAATCTCGGCAAGGGCGCATCCGGTGCAGCCGTGCAGTGCATGAATCTCGCCATCGGCGCAGACGAACGGATCGGATTAACGGCTTGACGTTGTGGGCAGCGGTAACGCACATTCTCAGCGCAGCGGCTTTCGCTGCCGCCGTAATGCAAGAGGAAAAAAAAGCCCGCCGTTTGGCGGGCTTAATCCATATTAGAGGAGACATGGAGGAGACGGCTCCACCCTAGCAAGTTATTTGGTGCGTTGCAACAAATTTCTGCCTGTAACCGGGTTTCCTGCGTCGTGTTGCAACGATACAACTTTCCTACGCCGCGCCGATCCCTTCCTTTCTAAGCGCCGACGCGTTCACGACGTCTCATGCATTGCCGATTCCCGGCACCCGGTATGCACGTCTCGACCGCAAGGAAGCGAGCGCGTTTAGTGCCGCACCAGCACCATCAGCGCGCCAAAGCCGACGAATGCGCCGCCGGTGAGCCGATTGAACGCCTTCGCCATGCTACGGCTGCGAAGGCGTTCTCCAATCCGCGAGCCGCATCCGGCATAGACCATGTACCAACCGACCTCGATGAGCGCGAACGTCGGCACCAGCATGCTGAATTGCGGCCACGTCGGCGCAGCGGCGTTAATGAACTGTGGCAGCAGTGCGGCAGCGAAAAGTAGGGCCTTCGGATTGCTCGCGCCCACCAGAAAGCCTGTGCGAAACATCGCAAAGCGCGTGACACGATGCGCCGCATCACGCTCGACCGGTCGCGTATCGGCCGCACCGTGCGACGCCGACTCCACCGGCGCGCGCCACGCCTTGATGCCCAGGTACATCAGGTAAGCAGCGCCTGCCACGCGCAATGCGTTGAACATCGCCGGCCAAGCTTGCAGGAATACCCCCAGTCCGGCGGCCGAGACGGACAACATCAGCACCAGCGCCGACAGGCAGCCGGCCATCGCCCAACTGCTTCGGCGTAAGCCATACCGCGCGCCGCTGGACATCATCAACAGCATGTTCGGGCCCGGAATGGCCGATACAATGAACACAGTTGCAACAAAAAACCACCACGTATGGAGCGTCACAGCGTTCTTTTATCAGGGTCAGATAATACGCGGGTGAAAAAAAGCCCGCCAATGCGGCGGGCTGAATCCATATCGGAGGAGACATGGAGGAGACGGATTTAAGTATAAACCCTGATCCTTCAAAAACGCAAACCCCCTGTGCACATCCGCAACGGTCCGGATGAGAGACTGCCCGCCTGGGTTATTTCGGCTGCGCGACAGTACGCAGGTACGGCTTGAGCATCTTAAAGCCTTCCGGATACTTTTTCTTCGCTTCTTCATCGGATACCGACGTCGGGATGATCACATCGTCGCCCGGCTTCCAGTTCACCGGTGTCGCCACGGAATGCTTCGCGTTCAGTTGCAATGCATCGAGCAAGCGCAGTATTTCGTCAAAGTTACGTCCCGCACTCATTGGATAAGTGAACGTGGCCTTGATTTTCTTGTCTGGACCGATGATGAACACCGCGCGCACGGTCGCGTTGTCGTTCGCATTGCGTGGTCCAGCGCTCGCATTGGGGTGAATCATGTCGTACAACTTCGCGACGCTTAAGTTTTCATCGCCGATCAATGGATAGTTGATCGGATAGCCTTGTGTCTCGGCGATGTCCCCCACCCAACGCTTGTGATCACTGACCGGATCGATCGACAAGCCAATCACCTTCGTGTTGCGCTTGTCGAATTCGGGTTTTAGCCGCGCGACGTAGCCCAGCTCGGTCGTGCACACCGGTGTGAAGTCCTTCGGGTGCGAGAACAGAATCGCCCAATGGTCGCCGATCCATTCGTGGAAACGAATTTGACCTTCCGTGGTGTCGGCGGTGAAATCGGGTGCTTCGTCGCCTATGCGAATCGACATATCAGGCCTCCATTTACGTGGTGACGGCGCACGGTCATGCAGCCAACCGCGCAACCGCTGCGAAAATCTGCGTCAACCCGTGCATACGAACTGCAATTATAGGAAGAGTAGCGTGCTCGCCCAACACCGTCCATCAGCGCGCGTTGTCAACCTTGTCTGCTTAGCTGTTCGGGCCGCTGTGCAATCAACCTCCAGCGCAACCGACCGGCACCCGTGCTAAACAAGTTATCCACTCATGGCGTTGGACAATGTCTGGATAGCTGGATGCACAGCCGTTGCGTGAAATCTGGACAACGCATTGGCAACGCAGGGTCGCAGACACGTTATCCCACTTTCGCCCGCGCTATCCCCTGATCCCGCATAGTGTTATCGGAACAGTATCGTATTGATCCATTAAAGTGTTTTTGCAGTTATCCACAGCGTGACGCAGTCATTGTTAACTACTATTACAGAAATATATAGACAAATAAAAAACTGAAGACAGACCGTTACCGGTCCGTCGGAACCGGGATACAACGCGCCGGTACACGTTCGAACGTGCGCTTGAGATCCGGCTCGTCGGGCAACGCGTAGGTGAGTTGGCAGTATCCGCCATCCGCGAGTCGGACAGTCAAGGACTCATCTGGCGTCGCAAGCGGCAGGAACACTTGCTGATCGTCCAGCACGGTAGCAACCATATTGCCTGCGTTATCCAGCACGGGGGTGCCGCGCTGGATCGTTGAGCCGCCCTCTGTGGATACCTCCAGCAGCGCACGGCGTACCGTCGTCACGTTGAATCGCACCTTTTGCACTGAACCTCGTGCGGGCTGCACGGCCCTGTAGCCATTTTCCACGTCGGCGTTACGCGGCAGGCTGCGCGTTGCAATCTCGACGGGCGAAGCCGCGTACGCGGGCAGCGACGGCAATATCGCGTGGCCAGTGCGATCTGTCTCCACGACACCCGCACGCGTGAGAATCGTCACGCCGGGCACGCCAGATGTCGATACAACGCCGAACGTATCTCCGATCCGGTAAGGCGAGAATCCGAATCCGTCACGGTGCACCGCCAATGAGCCGCTCAATGCCGCTGAGTAGGATAATGCCCGTGACGAACGCAACACCCCGGCCGACATACGTGCAAAACGGTTGCTATGGCTCACGTCTACGTCGACCGATGTGTCGCCGCGCGCATGGTCGCGTTGAAACGACCCGCTATAGTGCGTTCTGCTGCCCAGCGAATGGTTCATCCGCATGCCGCTCCGGAGCACCGAGTCTGCCAGCGACGCGTGTGCGCGAGCGCCAGTGCGGCCCAGTGGAACACTGACGCTCAGGTATGTCGAAGTGCGTGCCTTGCTAAAACGGGATGAATCGCATCGGACTACAAGCCCGACCGACACGCCGGCCACCTGCATTGAGACCGCGCCGTTCACGTAGCGCCCCGTCGTGCTGCCAGCAGCAAATGACTGTCCGTATCCAAGGCCGACCGATCCATAGGGTGCCGCATAGTTCAACTGGACCGAATAGTCCATCGCACTGCATCGCCTGCTGTTCGCTCTCGAATCAAAGAGATGGCGAAAACCCGCACTCCGAGCGCCCGCGGATACACTGGCGGAAAAGTCGCGGCTCAGGTGGCTACTCATGCGTATGCTGGCGCGTATGCCGGAAGCGGATGCCGGTGAATGCCGTGAGGCAAGCAGTCGCGTCGCCAGCATCGGGCCACGCCGTGGCAAGACAGTCAGCGCCGCGCCCGCGGCTTGGTAATGGTGTGCCACGATCGCAGCGGCTGCCGCGCTGGTGGCCGGACCAAGCCAGCCAGCGCCTGTCAGCACGGCCCCGGGAAACGTTGTCGTACGGCCGTTGAAATTGCCTAGCGCCAACGAAAATCCTGGTGCATCGACCGTGGCGCCCGCGCCGAGCGATGTAACGGGCACGACGAACTCGCGCCGAGATCCGTCCTCCTCAATGACCGTCACGGTCAAGTCGGACATATCGCTGTACAGTTCCACATCGTCTATCGTAAATGGACCGGGTGGAACGAGCGTTGAATAAATCTGGCGACCGGCTTGCCGGATCACGACGCTGGCCTGCGAAGAAGCAATGCCTTCCACACGCGGTGCACGCAGTCGCGTGCGAAGCAACGCAGTGTCCGGTGTGAGCTGTGCGCCATCGAGCGGGATGCCGCCGATTACCCCGTTTGACACTAGGATCTGGCCTATTTGCAGCGTCTTTTGCATATCCGGCAACGTCCGTTGCGCATACGCTCTGTCGTGGAACACGTATCGGCGGCGCCGCGATTCGCGTAGCGACTGATGCGATCGCACGATCCAACCATAGGCATTGAAACCGCCCTCTGAGCGCACGTTGAAGTTGCGGCTTGTCCCGGCCGGGTGACGCCACTCAGACAGGTAAGCGTCGTAATTGAGCAGGCCTGCGACACCGCCGTCATCGAACTGTTTCGGTACGCGCGTTCTGCGACGCATCGCCTGCGGCGGCACGATCAACTCGATGCGGGATGCATGCGGAATCAGTTTTATCAAAGTCTGCGCGAACGCAGCTTGATAATCGATGCACGGTGAAGAACGGGACGCCCCGTAGCTCGAACTCGCGCCGGCCGTGCTCGCCAATCCCTCCGGAACGTTCAAGCTGGCGCGCTCGAGCAGTTCACGTGTCACGCACAGGCTGCCATCCGGCTTAAAATACGCCTGGATTTCCCCTCGTGACGCGCCGTTTACCCAAAGCGATACGCGGTTGTAACCGGGATCGAAGCGGGCGCCACGTTCATAGTAGTTCGCAAGTTCCACCGGCAGACCGCGAGCGCGCAGCCGATCTAGGTCAAATTTGACCGTATCGGCGGCCCACGCAGCGGCGCTCGCGCTCGTGATGCCGACACACAGCAATACAGCAGGGGCGCATCGCACGCCCGGCCAAGCGCACCCTGTGGCGGTATTGCGATGCTGCACGATGGGTCCCTGCCCAGGCTCAGTGCGAAGCCGTCACTTGCAGATCATATGCGCTGGCTGTATAGCCGTAGCGCGTCATCGGGAATAAACGGATCGTCTTGGCGCCGGCTTGCCGCGCCTTCCCGACGAGAACCTGTTCGCCGGGCAGGATATAGCGACGGGATAACGTAACCATGGTCTTTTGCGGCAGAATCTGGGCACGCTGTTCCAGTCGTACGACATAGTCAGACGGATTGGATAAAGTGACCACGCCGTCCCGGACCTGTGCCGTCAATCGTTTCCACGGTTCCTTGTCTACGGGCAAGGCTGCCGGCTTGACAATGACTGGAAGGTCTTGCCGCACGATCAAATCGACCGCATTATGGCTAGAGAGTTCGGGTGGCAGCCCCTCGAATACAACCCGCTTCATCCGCTCATATTTTAGTGGCTCTTTGTTGATCAACATGAAACGGACTAACTGGGACTCACCCGGCTCAAGCCTGGCCGCCAAAGGCGTGGCCACGATTAGCCTGGCAGGGTCCTCTTTTGTATCGATGATGGCGGTGTGCAAGATAATCGGATGAGCATCGGTGTTGCGCACTTTGATCGCCGCCTCGCCGCTGTTTTCGTCGATCAGTACAGCTGAGGTTTCTGGCACGACACCAACTGCAGCGGCATAATGCGGCCCCATTCCGAGATAGGCACATACAAGCGCCTGGATCGCGCATACTGCTGCGCGCCAATACTTCAGTACGTTCAATTTGAAATTCCGTCTAGACAACACTGCTTGATGCAAGTTAATACGTTAGCGTAATGGTGGATTTTCCTTCAAAATCGATAGTATCGGTGAGATTCAACCGACCGGTCGGTATAATGTAGGGTACGATTTTCAGTGTCGCATCAAAACGCATACCGTTGACAGGGCTAATCCCATCCGAGGACCATGTCAACTCATCGTATGGGCCGTTCAGTAGTCGAGAGTCGCCCGTACCGTTATCAAACGCTTCCCACCCTTCCATCCCCTTTTTTCGTCCTAAAGGTTCCGCATCACCTCCACCCCGTTCGTCCGCGTATCTCATATCATGCAACTCAATGGCGTATACGCCAATCGGTTTGCCATTGGAAGCGAGCGCACCTCTTAGGGCTCCAAGCCTTTCACTTAGCGTTGCCGTTGCCTTGTCGAGCAGCACACTGCCTGTCGCGAACGGATTGGCCACACCGATATCATCGCTCGATCGGATCACTATCGACGTAGGCGCGGTGCATTGGATACCAATTTTGACATCGTGCGGTTCCAACTGCGTTATCATGTTTCTTTCCAGATGAAGTGAGTCCAAGTTCCCGAGGCTGATTCGCGAAGGGGCCAGTTCAGCTATTTCACATGCGCCGGGGTTGATTTTTCCAGTTATAATAATCTGTTTTTCTTGATGTCCCTGTTTTTCTGGATTGGCGAATATTTCAGAAGAACTGCTAAACAACAAAACCAAAAATATAGCGTGCACGATCGGTAATCTCATAAATGCTGTGCGATTAAATGCGTTGCTTACGCGGGTGGCGTTGGCGGACCAAAATTATAGTGACCAACGCCCATCAATTGTGTCACAAAATACGAGATGATCCGTTGTGATACGAAGTACTGCGTTATGATCTTCGTCCACAACAAGACAAAACGCCTTTTACGACTATCATGCGGCGCGGCGCTTGCCCGGAGAAGTTTTTTTGGATGCTGTCGCAGTTTTTGCCCCGCCCTTGCCTGCTTTCGTAACGGGCTCCTTGCGGGTCGTCGTTTTTTTCCGCTTATCGGCACCGGCCATATCTTCGTCGATGCTCGATCCATCCTTGCATTGCCCAAGGCTGCGCCGTAACAGCTCGGACAAGTCAACCACATCGGCGGTCCGCCTTTTTGCCGAGGTCTCGATACTCGGGATTTTTCGCGTCTTGTCCGCTCGGATTTTCTTTTCGACCAACGCCAGGATGTCGTCCCGGAACGTATCGTGGTAGTCCTCGGGCTTCCATTCACCGCTCATGTCATCAATGAGCTTCTTGGCCATCTCCAACTCACGAGCCGTAACGCCGGCCTTCTTCGCGTCGACCTCCGGCAGCGGGAGTTCAGCCAGCGCCCGCAGTTCATCCTTCCAGCGCAACGTGTCTAGCGCGAGCAACGGACCCACCGGAATCAGTGCGCCAAGGTGTTGGCGGCCATGCATGACGACCAACGCGATACCGATTTTGCCAGTCGCTTTCAACGCGTCGCGGAGCAACGCGTAGACCTTTTCGCCCTTCCGATCCGGCACGAGATAGTACGGTGTATCAACGTACAGAAACGACACGGCCTTCGAATCGACAAAGGTCAAGATATCGACCGTTTGCGTCGAGTCTGGATTGGCCGCGCGAATTTCCTCGTCGGTCAATACCACATAGCGCTCTTTGTCGTACTCGTAGCCGCGCACGATATCCTCGCGCGGCACTTCCTTTCCTGTGCGCTTGTTGACCTGGCGATAGCCGATCGGATCCATCGAATGCTTGTCCAGCATCCGGAACGATGGCTTCACCGTCCGGGTAGCCGGATACAGCTGCACCGGGACATGCACGAGGCCAAAACTGATCGCGCCTTTCCAAATCATTCGTGACGCCATGGAGCCTCCCTTCGTGTGATCCTGCGACGCACGTGCGCCGTATTGTCGGCTTTACCGCCGCCTGCCGTAGCGTTCCGGGTATGCAAGCTACGTACCAGCCAGGCTAGCCGCGTGGTTTCGCATCTTTCGGGAACAGCGCTTGCTTATCGGAAACGCCCTCGGTATGTCCGTTGCGCAATACGATGAGACTATTGTTGAAATACCAAGCCAAAGCCCTATACAGATGTGACGTAAAACAAAATACCGTTGCCACAAAGGAATTCAGTATTCGTTCGTTTTGTTCTACTGATAACTAAGAGGATGTTATGAAATCAATCCGTACCGTTGCGACGTTGACCCTGGCCACGCTGATGTTGGGCGCGTGTGGTGGGGGAGGGAAGGACCTCGGCACCGAGCTTGGGCTGAGCTCTGCGCAGGCAAGGTTCATCAATGCCGTTCCGATTGGCCCGAATCTAGATTACTACCTAAACGGGCAAGCGAATGCGACCGACGTACAGTACAAAAGCGTTACGCGTTATCGCGATGTCGGCGCAGGCACCCAGAGCGCCACTTACAATGCAACCGGCACGTCTTTGACGCTGGCCTCACAGGCATTCAATGCAGCCAAAGGACACCATTACACGACGATTGCAATCCAGGGTTCGCCGTCCGCAGTCTCTGTGATCGACGATCCGTATGACAAGGGCTTGCTCTCGGACAAGGCACGCGTACGGGGATTCAATGCGTCGTTTAACGCGCCGAACGTGGACATCTATGTCGTGGCGCCCGGTACTGATATCTCCAACGTGACGCCCACGGTAGCCTCCGTCGCCTATCAGCACGCGGTACCCGAATCCGGTCAAGATTCAGTGTACCTATCCGGCGGCACGTATCAGGTTATCGTCACCCATGCCGGCACGAAGACGCCGATTTTGAGAAGCGCGCCGGTCAACTTGGCTAACAACGCCGATTGGCTTATCTTGACGATCCCGTCGAGCGGCATTGGCGGCGTCGTGCCGGGCAACATCCATGCCCTGGTCGCTCAGGGCAACGAGGCCGATACGTCCGCCCAGGAACTGACGTCTCAATAAAAGAGGCACTGCGCGTGGCGACACGCTTGCCCGGCACCGATCATTCACATTATTGCATCGACGGGCAAGCCGCCAACGCGCTGCGGCCAGTCGCTAGCGAGGCCGCTTCGCAGCTCCGGTGCTGATGCTGGGGTGACGTCGGCGCAGTTCCGATGCTAGCGCTGGCGACGCTATTGGCCTCGCGCGTCGCGGGGCGGGCGCGCTGGCCAGCGGTATCGTACTTAAGGCGTTCGGATGAAGTGCCACCGCGCTGATGACGGTGGCCATAGGAAAGGTGTCCCCCAATATCATGCGGTAGCAGGACCGGGCTCCGGCGCCGTATCAACTCCGCGCCGCGCCGTCGGTCATGCTCGCACAGCACGCTCGGATCACATCAGTTTTCCGACTTCCTTGGATACCGAAGCCGGGGTGCCGTACTCCCGCTCCGGAATACGCTTGAGCATCTCCAGCACGCTGTCGTCGGCATGCGAGCGTTGCGCGCATTGAATGACGTCTTCCTTGCTGGCCGGGTAGTCCATGCCCTTGAGCGCCTTTTGGATATCCACCGGACTTGGCGCCTTGCCATGCCCGCTCTGGTGACCACCCTTATCATGGTCTTGCTGGACGCGGTCGCCTTCATGCGCCCGCGCATGGCTCAATTCGTGACCGGTGTGAGGATGACGGGAAGTCATAACGATCTCCTTTAAAAGCCGATGACATAAAGGGCGCGGCAGGCCTGCACGCGCCACGTGATCGTCACGCCGCAAACTGCATTCCCCGCAGCACATTCCCACACCGCTGCACCGCCGGCAACGTGCTGCGGCGATACCCCGATTGTGTCACGCGGTTGTAACTTTTTCGAACTCCGCTGAGGCTTGCCCCGACTCGGCGCACTGCAATGCAGATGATAGGGTCGGGTCGGCATGCGGGTACATCGCTTGCGTAGTGCACCGCATAAAGGCACCGCTGCCTTCATCAATCGGGAACAGTCACTATGAAAAAAATCGCTCTGATCAGCGAGCATGCCTCGCCGCTGGGTGTGATTGGCGGCGTCGACTCAGGCGGCCAGAACATCTACGTGGCTAACGTGGCCAAACAATTGGCATTGCGCGGCTGGCACGTTGACGTCTTTACCCGCCGTGACAACCCTCACTTGCCGGAGGTGATGCGCATAGGCCCCAGGATGCAAGTCATCCACGTGCCCGCGGGGCCGCCCAACGACATGCCGAAAGAGGCGCTGCTGCCGTACATGGCGTGCTTTGCTGACTTCCTCGTCGACTATTTTAGTCGGCAACCCGAGCCCTACGACGTAATGCACGCGAACTTTTTCATGTCTGGCGAGGCGGCGCTGCACGTGAAGCAGCAGCTTGGTGTCCCGCTGGTCACCACTTTTCATGCACTGGGCCGAGTACGCCGGCAGCACCAAGGCATGGCCGATGCGTTTCCAAACGAGCGCTTTGCGATAGAAGATACGCTGGTGCAGCGCTCGGATCGGGTGATCGCTGAATGCCCGCAAGATCAGATCGACCTGACGACGTTGTATCCGGGTGACCCGCGACGCATCCGGGTCATTCCGTGCGGTTTTGACAGCGATGAATTTCAACCGGTACCGAAGCTCGAGGCCCGAGCGCGACTCGGTTGGCGCTCGGACGAGTTCGCCATATTGCAGTTGGGACGGCTGGTGCCGCGCAAGGGCGTGGACAACGTGATCGAAGCGCTTGCTCACTTGCCAGCGCACTCTGCTCAGCCCACGCGGCTATATGTGGTCGGGGGCAACGACTATACGCCCGACCCTGAACGCTGCCCCGAATTGGCGCGGCTGATGCACGTCGCCCAGCAGGCGGGCGTTGCCGAGCACGTGACGTTCGTCGGCCGGCGTGACCGGGATGTGCTGCAACTGTTCTACAGTGCGGCCGATGTATTCGTGACCACGCCATGGTACGAACCTTTCGGCATCACCCCAGTGGAAGCGATGGCCTGCGCCACGCCAGTGATCGGCAGCAATGTCGGTGGCATCCGCAGTACTGTCGTGGATGGCGTAACGGGCTACTTGGTGCCGCCGCGCGAGCCCGCGGCGCTGGCTCGCAGACTGGCGGCGCTGCGCAGCGACCCACAACATGCGGTGGCGATGGGCCTGGCGGGCCGCCGGCGTGTGCGGCGCGACTATACGTGGGATAGCGTCGCCGCGCAATTGGCTCAAGTCTATGACGAGTTGCGCGACACAGCACAGCGGCCCACGCGCGCGGGTACCTCGCTCGGCGGCGGCCGGCGCTCGCCCATCATGCCGGCGGCAGCCATTCCGAACCAGAAGGAGAATGGGTAATGAAAGAATATGGCCGCAAGCGGATTTTGGTCACCGGCGGCGCCGGCTTTCTTGGCTCACATTTGTGCGAGCGCTTGGTAACGGCCGGCCACGATGTGCTATGCGTGGATAACTTTTATACTGGCACCAAGGACAACATCGCCCATCTGCTCGATGCGCCGAATTTTGAGATGATGCGTCACGATGTGACGTTCCCGTTGTACGTCGAGGTTGACGAAATCTATAACCTCGCGTGTCCCGCCTCCCCGGTCCACTATCAGCAGGACCCGGTCCAAACCACCAAGACCAGCGTGCACGGCGCGATCAACCTGCTCGGGCTGGCCAAGCGCGTGAAGGCGCGTATCCTGCAAGCGTCGACCAGCGAGGTCTATGGCGACCCGTCGATGCATCCACAGCGTGAGCAGTATTGGGGCAATGTCAATCCGATCGGGGTGCGTTCGTGCTATGACGAAGGCAAGCGGTGCGCCGAGACCCTGTTCGCCGATTACTATCGGCAGCATCGCGTCGATATCCGCATCGCGCGGATCTTCAACACGTACGGCCCCCGCATGCATCCGGCCGACGGGCGCGTGGTGTCGAATTTCATCACCCAGGCGTTGGCCGGCGAAGCGCTGACCGTCTACGGCGATGGGACTCAAACCCGCTCGTTTTGCTACGTGGACGATTTGGTCGACGGCTTAATCCGCCTGATGGAGGCACCGAGCCCGTTTGCGGAGCCGGTCAATCTGGGCAACGCCGCTGAAGTGACGATCGGCGAGATCGCCCGCGAGGTCATCCGTGTGACCGGGGCCCGCGTGCCTGTCCGATATGCACCGCTCCCGGCGGATGATCCGCGGCAACGTTGCCCGGACCTGACGCTCGCCGCGCGGCGCCTCGGCTGGTCGCCGACCACGACGCTGGCGGATGGACTCACACGTACTGTCCGCTATTTCGTCCAACGTGCCGCGTTGCGTGTTTATCGGCCGCACGGCGGCACGCCTGCCGAGGCAGGCTGCGCGATATCCGACGCGCATGCACATTCCGCGCAGGCCGGCGAACCGGCGCAGCAGGCACGAGCATGACTGAGCGCTGGCTGGTTATTTCGCCGCATCTGGACGATGCGGTGTTTGGATGCGGCCGGCTGCTTGCCCAGGCACCCGGCTCGATTGTCGCGACCGTCTTCGCCGGCATACCGCCCCGCGCCATGCCGGCGCCGCCGTGGGACCGCGACGCGGGCTTCGATTCTGCGCAAGAAGCCATGCAGGCTCGTCGCGTGGAGGACCGACACGCGCTGTCGATTCTTCGCGCCGAACCTCATTGGCTAGATTTCCTGGATGATCAGTACGAGTGCGCCGTACCCGACGAGGCGTTGCTCGACGCGCTTCGCTCGCTGCTGGATGCGCATGCGCAGAGGGGGGTGCTGGCGCCGGCCGGCTTGTTTCACCGTGACCATCTCCGGGTACAGCGCGCGATGCTGGCGCTGCTTGGCGAGCAGCCCACTACCCGACGCTGGTTCTTTTATGAGGAGGCACTGTATCGGCGCAAGGAGGGCCTGATGGAGCAACGGCTGGCGCACTGGAAGGCGCAAGGTTGGACAGCGCAACCGGCGGCGCTGGTGGACGAGGACGCATCCGACGGCAGCGCGCGCGCGAAAGCCCAGGCCGTGCGAGCGTACCGGAGCCAGGTCGCGTTGTTCAGGCCCGATACACTGCTCGACCTCGAGCGCGCGGAGTGCTACTGGCGGTTGCAGCGTGTTCCTGCGGCATCGTGAGCGCGTCGATGGACAGCCCGCACCCCGAGAACCGCATCACGGTAATCGTGCTCACGTACCGGCGCCGCGACGAGTTGGCCCGGACGTTGACCCACCTGACTGCGCTACCCGAGCGCGTGCCGATTATCGTAGTGGACAATGATTCGCGTGACGGCACTGCGCAATGGGTCGCGCAGCGCTTCGCGCATGTCACGCTGATCCAGGCGCCGGGCAATCTCGGCGCTGCTGGCCGTAATCTCGGCGCGGCCGCCGCGCGTACCCGCTACATTGCCTTTTGCGACGATGACACATGGTGGGAGCCCGGCTCGCTATCGCTGGCCGCCGATCTGCTGGACGCTTATCCACAAGTCGTTTCCTTGACCGCGCGCGTGCTGGTGGGTCCGCAGCGTTGTGAGGATCCGGTGTGCGAGCTGATGCGCACCAGCCCGATCGTGCCGCCTTGCGCCCTTCCCGGTCCACCGATCCTGGGCCTGCTTGCGGGAGCTACCGCTTTTCGCACCGACGCGTTTCTGGCGGCCGGCGGCTACCATCCACGCTTATTCATCGGCGGTGAAGAAGCGGTGTTGGCACTCGATTTGGCTAGTGCCGGATGGTCACTCGTGTACGTTCCACAATTGACCGTGTGCCACTATCCGTCACCGGTGCGCGATGCGGGCCGGCGACGCAGCCTGCTGGCGCGCAACGCCGTATGGGCCGCCTGGCTGCGTCTTCCGGCCGGCGCCGCGTTGCAGCGCACGCTGCAATTGGCACCGCGCGTATGGCGGGAAGGCGGCGGCGTGACGGGCTGGTGGCAGACGCTGCGCGGGCTGAGATGGGTATTTAGCGAGCGCCGCGTAATCCCGCCGCACGTTGATCAGATGCGCCGCTGCGTTGAGGCGGCCGCAGCCCGCGAATAGCGGCCGCTTGCCCGCCTCACGCGGTGGCCTTACGTGGCGACGTCGCGCAGCGCGCGGTCCCAGTCAGCGGTAAAGCGCGCAATGTTGAACCGCTCCTGTGCATCGCGCCGTGCGGCGTCACCCCACTGGCGGGCCAGCACCGGGTCTTTGAGCAAGTGGTGCATGGTGTCGACCAATACGGCGGGCCGCGTATCGGCTACGCCGTTGTGGCCACTGCGCACGACCTGCGCCATCTCAGTGGTTGCCAGCGCAATGATCGGCGAGCCAAGCATCATCGCCTCGACCACTGCCAAGCCCAGGCTCGTATAGCGGATCGGGTTGAAGAAGAAGCGATAATCCGCAACGAAACCAGGCAATGCTAAGTTCGGGATTTCGCCGATGCCGCCCAGTTCGGTGGACCCCATCCCGACTAGATCCAATGGCACTGCCTCGCGTACCGCCTCAAATACATCTGCGCCCAGGCGCCGGCCGCGCTTGCGCAGATGATTGACGACCGTCACCCCCTTGGCCAGCGTGCCGCGGTATGCGACGCCGTCCGGCAGCAGCACGCCGTGCTCGATTACGCGCGTGGGGGTCACGCCGTTGTCCCACATCAGCGCATTGAACGGCGTGACGTGCACCAACAGGACATTTGGATCCTGAACCGGATGCAATGTATCGGTCGGATGCTCGCGCGGTGGGTCGTGTTCGACAAAAAGTGCTGGCAATTGCCGCTGTGCTTCGCTGAGTGCGTGTTGCCGGTCTTCGACATAGTGCTTATGGTGCTGGTACAGCACGCAGTCGAACGAAGCCGCGTGTACCTGATCGTACGGCACCTCGTGCATATTGGGGCCCCACGGCAGATTTCCTGCGCAGCCGCCATAGCCGGGCGGCGAGCCGGGCTTAGTCACGACATAGAAGTCGTGCGGCGTCTGCGACAAATAATAGAGGTAATTTCCGTGAACGTGCCAAGTAAGCACCCGCAAACGTTTATGCGGCATTGTAAGCCTCCGATTCGAACATTTGCTCGAGTTGATGCGTAACATCCCGTACGTCGATCGCTGTCGCGCATGCGTGCTGGTACGGACAGACGTCGAACATGCACGGCCTGCATGGTGGATAGTTAGCCAATACATGATGGCGTTCCCGATCCAGCGGCGCCCATCGGGCGACATCGCTGCCGCAGGCGATCACCACACTGGGCGTGCGCAATGCCGCCGCAATATGTGACACCCCGGTGTCATTGCATACGAGCACCTTGCTTCGCCCGATCAAGGCGGCCATTACGCCGAGTGACGTACGCCCACACAAATTGACACACGGCACATCGAGCCGGTGGGCCAGTTCGTCGGCGAGCGTTGCCTCGGATGCCGTACCGGTCACGACGATGCGTATGCCGCGTTGCGACAGCCAGTTGGCCACCGACGCAAACCGCTGTGCTGGCCAGCGCCGGGATGGCATCCGTGCGCCGGGATGAAAGACCGCGAACTGTTGTGACGGCAATTCGTGCTGCTCGCAAAGTGCGCGGCATGCTGCATGGTCGAGCCGAGTGAGCGGAAATGCCAAGTGCTCGCCCCAATCGCCATAGCCTAGTGCCTGCGTCAGCCGCGTATAGCGGATGATCTCAGGGACCGACTCGGGCCATGGGATCGTCTTGTCAAGCGGGTGCGCCGTGCCGCCCGCTGCCCCGTCGCCGGGCGCCGGCATAAATCCGGCCGTTTGGGCTGCGCCCAGCTGGGCGACGATACGGTTGGTATGCGTGCCGCTACCATGCAACTGGATCGCCAGATCGAAACGCCGGGCGCGGCATTGCTCGAAGAACGCCGCAAGGCGCGCCGCATCGGCCGGCTGCTCAGCTAATCCGGGCGCACCCGGAAACGGCAGGAAGTCATCGATGTACTCGGCAAAGCGCTGCGCGAATTGCTCCGCCCACGGCAAGCCGATTAGCGTGATCCTGGCATGGGGCTCGCCACGCCGCAGCGCACGCAGCGCGGGCACCGCACACAACATGTCACCCAGCTGCAACGCGCGAAATACCGCGATGCTCGCGTGCCCGGCAGGCTCGCGCCTTGCCTCGCCGGCTGGTTCCACTGTATCGGGTGTCATAGAAAAAGCACCTTGAAGTGAAGCGCGCCGCGCAGCCGCCAATACAGCGATACCGGCGGGATTGCCATTGACGTGACGATCATTTCGGCAATATGGGAGGCAGCGCGCGAGGTGCCGCGCAACCGCCGCCAGCAAAACCAGAGGGTCACCGCCGCCCAGATACCCAGCGCCACGCTGCCCGCGACACGCTGCCCGGTGCCAAGCAATACCGCAGCCAAGAGCAACGCCGCCACGGCGATGTAGTAATGCCAGGGTGGCACCCGACGGATATGCTGGCGGTACACGCGTCGATGCTTCTTATAGAGCAACGCATCGAAGAACACTTTGGACTGCTGGCCAATGCTTACGCCCCAATGGGCTGGGCGTATCGGATGCAGGACCCGAGCCTGCGGTGCGTCGATAATGGGCCCGACCTGCTCGCGCAGCATGAACATCAGGTCAGCGTCCTCACGCCAAGCGCGAGTGAAGCGCTCGTCGAATCCGCCCACTTGCACGAGCGCGTCGCGGCGCACGAAGCAGTTTGCTGTCGCGAATTCGGCATGCGCCAAGCCGCTGGCATCGCGCTCGTAATCGGTCGGCGCATCGCCAAGCGGCACTTCGATGCGTCCCGCAACCGCGCAGGCCATCGGATCGCGCATCAACGCATCACACCCTTGCCGTAGCCACATCGGGTCCGCAATCGTATCGTCGTCGGTAAACGCGATAATCGCGCCTTGTGCGCTGCACCAGCCCGCGTTACGCGCACCCGCCGGGCCGCGGGTGCGCCAGGCTGGAATATAGCGCACGCGTGGCCTGCCGTCACTGCGTTGCGCGAACGCGTGAACCACGTCTTTCGCGCTGTGACGCGCGCGGTCGTCATCGACCACAAGTATTTCGAAGGTGCTCGGATCGAACACCTGTGCACACAGCGCGTCCAAGCACCGTGACAGCAGATCAGGACGTCGATAGGTTGGCACGACCACCGACACCCTGATCCGCGATGCCGTGTCCGGGGCGTCGGTCATCGGCGTTTCTCCAACAGAAACGGGCCGATCACCAGCGCATCGAGCGGCGAGGTCCAGAAGCACTCTAGCGCGTCACGTGGCGAGCACACGACCGGCTTGCCGCGCGTGTTGAACGACGTGTTCACCAGCACCGGCACACCGGTCAACCGGTTAAACGCCGTCAGCAGCCTGTGGTAGAGCGGGTTTTGATCCGCGTTCACTGTTTGTACCCGCGCCGTGCCATCGACGTGGCGTACCGCCGGAATGGCCTCTTCCCGGCCGGGCGCCACGTCGCACACGAACAGCATGAATGGGGCATGCAGCCGACCTGGCTTGCGTGCGGTAAACCATTCGTGCGCTTTTTCCTCTAGTACGGCGGGCGCCACCGGACGGAAATCCTCTCGATCCTTGATGCGGTTCAGGCGCTGCTGCATGCCGGGGTCGATCGGCGAAGCCAGAATTGAGCGGGCGCCCAGCGCACGCGGACCAAACTCCATGCGTCCTTGGAACCACCCGATGATCCGATTCTTGGCTAGCAACGCGGCGGTCTCGGCCGCCACGTCGTCCAACCGTCGGTAGGGCAGTTGCGCCTCATCCAGCAAGGCCTGGATGGTCGCCTCGTCGTACGCCGGACCGAGGTACGCGTGGTCCATCGCTTTGCCGTCGCGCACGCCACGCTGCTGGAAGTCCGTCCACAGCGCGGCGCCTAACGCCGTGCCGGCATCGCCCGCGGCGGGCTGGACCCATACGTCGTCGAAGTACCCGCTGTCCCGGACCTTGGCGTTCATGACGCAATTGAGCGCCACGCCGCCTGCCATCGCAAGCTGCTTCTCCCCTGTGGTGTGTGCGAGCCACTCCACCATACGCAGCACGACTTCTTCCAGCATCGCCTGCAACGAATGGGCAATGTCATAGTGCCGCTGCTCGAGCGGGCCGCCACGCTCGCGCGCTGGCCCAAACAGCGAGACGAGGTCAATACTCTCGACTTCGTAGTCGCCATTGTCTACATAGCGCACGAGGCGGCGCATCGCGTCCATGTAGGCCGGTTTGCCGAACGACGCGAGCGCCATCACCTTGTACTCGTCCGACGAGTGCAGGAAGCCGAGATAGCGTGTCACTCGCTCGTAAAGCAATCCCAATGAATTGGGCAGATTGACCTGTTTGATGCGTCGATACTGGTGTCCGTCGAACACGCCGTAGCTGGTGGTGGCTTTTTCGCCCCGGCCATCCATTGTCAGCACCGCGCAGCGCTGGAACGGCGCAGCCAGGAACGCACTCGCCTCGTGCGACAAATGGTGCTCAACGAAATGCCATTCAAAGGGACCGTCTGGCGTGACGCCGCGCCAGCGCTTGCTCAAATGGTGTGGCACTCCGTCGGCCAGCTGCCTCGGCGCGTTGACGATGTAAGACAAGAACAGCGGATCCCAAGGCGATACGTGTCCGCTTGCCTTGCGATGAGCGGACGGAGACAAAGGCAACGTGAACACCGGCTCTTGTTGCCCACGATCGATTTGCAGCCAAGGGTCATAGGAATACGCGACGTGGTGCACGTCGCGCAGTACGATACCCGCTTCCGACAGGCAGTAGTCGATCGCGTGATACGGCAATTCCCACGTTGAGAACGGCACCGGCCGCTTGCCATGCTTAATGTGCGTGAAACGCTCCTCCTCGGCGGCGGCGACCACCACGCCGTCGCGCACCAGGCACGCGGCGCTGTCGTGGAATGCGGCATTGATCCCCAGGGTATAAAGTGGAGTACGGGTGTCTGGCATGGTCAGGCTCTCGCTATCGCGGTTGCGATTGGAATTACGTTGGCAGGGGACGGGCTGCCCAGCTGCCAACGACATGTGGCCCAGCGCTCAGCCTGGGCAGCATCGTGTCCGGCCAGCAAACTGCGCGCAGCTGCGACGACCTCGTCGACCCCCACGCCAGTCAGGCATGGGTGTCCCGGTTCGCTGCACTCGCTGCGGTAGCAGTATTTGCACGGAACGTCAGTGGACAATACGCGGTGCGGCACGCGCCATGGCGTATGTTGCGGGTTGGTCAACGCATAGAGATCGACAACTGGTGTGCCAACGGCCGCGGCAAGATGCGCCGGCCCGCTGTTGTTGGTGATCAACACATCCGCTGCGCCGACCAACGCGCCCATCTCGCCCAGCGACAACCGGCCGGCCAGCGGCACCGCACGCTTGCCGGCACGTGCGCATACCGCGTCGACTAACGCGGATTCCGCCGCGCTGCCGGTCACCGCAACCGCGTCGAACTGTGGTGCGAGTTGCGCAGCCACTTCGCCGAAGCGCTCCGCAGGCCACCGCCGCGACGGCGCGCTGGCCCCAGGGTGAACCACCAGCCAGCGTCCATGGCCGGGTTGCGCGAACGGCGCGCCTTGCCGGCGTCGGACGGCCTGCAGCCGACGCTGCAATGACCGTCGGTCTTGTTCGCTGTAGGCAAATTCCATTTGCCAATTGGTTGTCGTCGCACCGATTGAGCGGACCAGTTCGAGTTGCCGGACCACTTCGTGGCGAACGCGCTGGTGCGGCTCGGTTTCCGCAACGCGGTCAGTTAACAAGCGGTACGGATTCTCGCGGCAGTGCGCCAGACGCAGCGGAATCCCCGCCAGCCAGCACATCATCGCGGCCGGCAACGGGCTTTGGCTGTAGACCGTGAAGATGACTGCGGCATCAAACCGGCCGGCTGCCAGTCGCTCGATCATCGCTAAATCCGGCGCGGCGTCCGGCGACGCATTCGGGTGTTTAACCCACGGTGCATCGTATCCCCACACCTGGTCAACCATCGGCAGGTGCCCATCCAGCGCGGCGCCGACGCTGGAGGTGAGCAGCGTCAGATGGCGACGGCCGTCATCACCCTTGAGCGCGCGCAGCGCAGGCGTGGTCATCAGCACGTCACCCATGTTGTCGAGCCGCACACACAGGATGCGTCGCGCGTTGCTCCAGCCTGTGCTCATATTGCCGCCTCCTGTCCGATCCTCTCGGCGGGCGTGCCGTTGCGCTGCGCGGCGATGATGTGGGCCGCGGCGTCGAGCCGCTCGACCACGAAGTCCGGCTCACGCTGCGGGCTGCGCCGCCATTCAGTTTCGTTGCCGCAATCGACCAGGATCGTGCGACAACCTGCGCCACGACCCGCTTCGATATCATCGAGGATGTCCCCGACCATCCAACTGTACTGCGGCGTGGCGTCCAGAAACGCGAGGGCCTGCGTCAGCAACGCCGATCGCGGCTTACGGCAATCGCATTCGATCGCGTAGTGCGCCACCGCCCCCTTCGGATGGTGCGGGCAATAAAAGAACCCGGCGAGCACTGCACCGTGCTCGCGAAACAGCGCGCAAAGCCGCTCACGCACGGCGCACAGCGCCGCCTCGGGAAAACAGCCAAGCGCCACACCGGGCTGGTTCGACACCACCGCGAGTGGCATGCCCAGTGCACCAAGCCGGCGTAGTGCTTGTGCGGCGCCCGGCGCCAGCACCATGCGCGCCGGGTCGACGTTGTAGGGCACGTTTTTTAGCAATGTACCGTCCTTGTCCAACAGCACCGCGCCGCGGCCGGCTCCTGTTACGGCCATGACGTTTCCTTCATTGGCAGCACCATGACTTCAGGGATCACCGTGCCGGGCGGCTGCGTCAACACGAACCGTACCGCCGCGGCCACGTTTTGGGGTGGCTGCAGCGTGTCGACGTCGATATCGGGGAATCGGTCCAGTAAGAACGGTGTGCGCATGCCGCCAGCCACAATGGACGACACACGGACCCCGGCTGGACGCAGCTCCGCATGCAGCGCATGCGAGAAGCCCAGCAGCCCCCACTTCGTCGCGTGGTACGCGGAGGCGTTCGGCCATGCGCGTTTTGAAGCAGTCGATGCGATGTTGACGATATGGCCGTCGCCTCGGGCCTTCATCATCGGCACGACCGCCCGGCATATTAGATAGGGGCCGAACAGGTTCGTCATCAGCACGCGCTGCCACGCGGCGACCTCCACTTCCTCGATCGCGGCCGTCACATCAATCGCCGCGTTGTTCACGACTACATCGAGCTCGCCCACCGACTCGTGTATCGCGTGCATGGCCTGTTGCACCGAGGCCTCGTCGCTGACGTCAATCCGCTGCCATACGACTTTGACGCCGTGCCGGCCCAACTCAGCCGCGGTTTCACGCGCCTGCTCCTCATGAAGATCGGCCACGACGATGTTCATGCCGGCGCGTGCTAACTCGTCGCATATCGCCGCACCGAGGCCACGGGCGCCTCCGGTGATTAACGCTGTCTTGCCAGTGAGAATCGGGTTCGATAGGTCTGCAGTCTGTGCCACGTTCGCTCCTTCAGTAAGTCAGACGTTTGTCGAGACAAACGTTCTGGCTCCTGTTGAGCGAATGGCGTGCCCGCTCCGACCCGATGTGCTCGCAGACGAACAAGTTCTTGCAGCCGCCATTGCGGCCAGGCTGCTGCCCCGATCCGATACCCATTTTTATAACGGGCCTGGCAAAAACGCCCGGGTTCAGTGCGACGGGGTGCGTGGCGCGAGCCCGCGGTGGGGGTCACAGCGCCAACGTGCCCGCCGCCGCTTCAGCGCGGTGCCGCGCAATAGCGCGCAGGCAATGCGCGACACATCCAGCCAACGCCTCGTCAAACCACGGTTGGGCCCCCGAGACGCCCACCACGATGCCGTGTTGAGCCACACTGCCCCACAGGTTCGTGTCACCGCGGCGTAAGCGGTGCGGCTGGCTGGACTGGACAAGCTGGCTGTCCATGCCGTGCTCCCACGACAGCCGCGCCTTGGCTCGCGCATATGCGCGGTAGTCGGCGTCCCACTGCGCCGGATCAGGCATCGAATGCTCGTACAGGATCGCGTCCTCGAAGCTCGCGTCGCCAGGACCGAGCGCCGGATCCATCACGACGATATGCAAACACCCGCTTTGGCCGACGACTGTGTTGTGCAGCGCCGCCGACAGCGTTGGCAGCAGCATCTCGATCGCGGCGCTGGCCGCACTACGGTCGGCATACAGACTACCGGTGCGGCGCGGGGCGGATAGGTTCTCTGGCGTGCTGGGAGTGGTCAAGCTCATCAGTCTCTCCTAAATGAGTGGTTAATGCCCTAAGTGCGGCAATCAAATCGACCGCCTTGACCGGCTTGGTCAGATAGCCGCGAAAACCGGCCTCGACGGCACGCGCCCGTTCATACTCGCTTGAGTAGCCGGACAGCGCGATCGCCTCAATCCGATGCACGGCGCCGTCCGGGCGCGCCGCCTCGAGCCGCCTGACGCGGGCCATCATCGAATATCCGTTTTCCTCGCCCAGGTCGATGTCGCAGACCATCACGGCCGGCCAGCTGTCGCGCCGCGTGTGTCCGAGGTAGTCCAGCAGCGCCTGGCCGGATCCGAACGCCACGACCTGGGCCCCGGCACGGGTGAGCAGCGCGGACAGCGCGTCGCGCGCCTCCTCGTGATCATCCACACAGGCCACGCGTACGCCGTCCAGTCGCGCGGTGTCGAGCGCTTGCAATGGTTGCGGCGCGAGGCCGTCAGCGGTGGGCAACTCCGCGATGGCCCGCAGCGGCAACGTGATGTGGATCGTGGATCCGGCATCGTCGCGGCTGCGCAAGATATACCCACGCTGCTCCTCGAGCACGGCCTGGAGTGACTCCAGATCCAACCATGACAACTCCGGTGTCTCGAGATCCGGCGTGCAGATCGACACGCGTGCATCGTTGTCGTGGCGGGCCACGCTCACCTCGATGCGGCTGCCTGCCCCGCCCGCTTCAATGCCGGTGCGGCACAACTGCCAGATAAAGCGCCGCAGCGTCGCCGCGTCGCCAGTGACGATCAGGTTGTCGTCGGTGATGCGCTTGAACAGGCTCGCCTGATGGCGTACCGCGACCTCCTGCAACGCGTCCAGCACGTTGTCGACCAACGCGCCGACGTTGATCGGCAAAAGCGCAAACCGCTGTTCGGTGCGCTCCAACTCGCGCTGCTGCGCCTGCAGCGCCCACATCTGCGCATAGACCCCGCCCTTCTCCAGCAGGCTGGTGTGGGTCCCCTGCTCGACCAGTCGCCCGTGTTCCATGACCAGAATGCGATCGGCATCGACCACGGTCGAGAGCCGGTGCGCGATGATCAGGCTCGTGCGGTGCTCGGCCACGCGCATCAGTTCCTGCTGAATCGCCCGCTCCGAACGGGTATCGAGCGCCGACGTCGCTTCGTCGAACACCACGATCGGCGGTTGTTTGAGCAGCGCGCGTGCAATGGCCACGCGTTGGCGCTCGCCGCCGGACAAGCGCACGCCTCGCTCGCCGACCCGCGTGTCGTAGGCGTCTGGCAGGCGCTCGATGAATTCGTCCAATTGCGCGCCTCGCGCGGCGGCAATAATGTCGGCCTTTGTCGCGTCTTCGCGACCGTAGCCGATGTTGTATGCGATCGTATCGTTGAATAGAATCGTGTCCTGCGGCACGATGCCCAAGGCCGCCCGCAGACTGCGCTGCGTGACTAGCCGCAGGTCCTGCCCGTCGATCGTGATCGATCCCGCATCGGGCTGATACAGGCGAAATAACAACCGGGCCAACGTCGACTTGCCCGAGCCACTGCCTCCCACGACGGCCACCGTCTGGCCCGGCTCAATCCGGAACGAGACATCCCACAAGATCCTGCGACTGGGCTCGTAGCTGAAGTCGACATGCTCGAAGCGGATTTCGCCACCGCGCACTACGAGCGGCTGCGCCGCCGCCGCATCACCGTCCTCGCCTGCCTTGTCGCGCGCATCCAGTAGCGCAAACAACCGCTCCACGTTGGTCAACGCGTCATTGGCCTCGCGGAACACAAAGCCCAGCGTGTTCAGCGGCAGGCTGACTTGGATGATGTAAGCGTTGATTAGCACCAGATCGCCGACCGTCATCGCGCCGCTTACCACGTGCTGGCCAGCCAGCAACATCACCGCCGCGATGCCCGCGCCGATACACGCGCTCTGCCCGATATGCAGCGTGGACAGCGCATATTGGTTCTCGATACCCGCCTCTTGCCATTGCTGCATCACCTGGTCGAGCCGCTTGCGCTCGAAATCCTCGCGCGCAAAGTACTTGACCGTGTCGTAGTTCAGCAGGCTGTCGACGATACGGCTATTGGCCTGGGCTTCCAACGCGTTCATGCGGCGCTGCACCCGCATGCGGCGCTGCGTGAACACCACCGTATAACTCGCGTAGACGGCGAATGTCGCGAAAATGATCAGCGTGAAGCCGCCGCCATACTTGCTGATCACGATGGCGAGCACCGACGCGATTTCGATGAACGTCGGCACGATCGTAAAGACCGCAACCCCCAGCAGGTAACCGATGCCGGCAGTACCCTTCTCCAGGTCGCGTACCACCGAGCCGGTCTCACGCTGCGAGTGAAAGCGCGCGCCCAGGTGATGCAGGTGACCAAACGTGCGCGCGGTATAGTCGGCCACAGTGCGCTGCGTGACTTGCACAAACGTCATGTCGCGCACCTCGCTCAACGCATTCGACGCGAAGCGCACCACGGCATAGCCGAACAGCAACAAGATAGGTATCGCGGCCGGCCGGCTCGTGACATTGCCCAGCGCATCGACGATATCCTTGAGCAGCAGCGGGACCGCCACCGCAGCCGCCTTGGCTAGCAGCAGCAATGATACGGCGCCCAGCACCCGCCCCCTGTGACGCCAAATGGCGTGCCATAGGTCGGTGGCGATCCGGGCGCGCAACCCGCTGCTGCGGGCCGCGCTTGCAAATGTGGACGAAGTCATGGGAGCCAGTTCGGTTTGGCGCGTTACGGCGCCATTGCAAGTTCTGTACCGCCGGGCGGCTTGGCTGCCAATGTGCTGAGGACTGCGTGCCGTGGCGCAACGGCAGCGTAGGCGCCTGGGTCAATTACAGGCATCCCGGTAATGACAGGCAGCTTATTGCAATTTGTGCGGCATGTGCCGAAGCGAAACGAGGCGGCACGAGGGCCGCGATCTCCATCGGCCGGTTTGGCGGTAGACTATTGATATGGATGAATGCCGTTACTGCGGAAAATTTCGCGACGAATGGGATTGCCATGGCCAACAGTGCCGACGGGCCATTGCCAAGGCCCTGCGCCGGCAGCGCGCTGGGCTACCGATGGTGCCCAATACGATCCGCAATGAAATCCCGGCCGGTGCGACGACGCAGCAAGTCATCACGGTATTGTCCCGGCAGCGGTTACGAGCGCGGCGAGGCAACGAGGTGCGGCGCGAATGCAAGGCGATCGACGAGTCGGAACAAGGGTGACGCGCCGCGGACGTCGCCGCACCGCCCGGCCAGGCGCAACGCGTGCTGCCTACGGCTTGCGCGCAAGCTGGTCTCTAGATCCGGCGCACCCCGCCCCCGCGATGCCGACCGGTATCGCCCATGAGCCAGCGCACGATGTTGTGAGCCGCGCGTCAACGCACGCCGACAGCGGGGCCGCAACCGTTGGGTCGGCGCCGCATGGTACACGCCGGAAGTGTAAATAATACTCGTCTTCGGTGACAATTTGGAACCCTTGACGCAGATAGAATCGCGCGGCGCGCTCGTTGAGCTTGAAAGTCTGCAGCTTGACCGCGCGGCCTTCACGATGGGCGGCGTCACATACACGGTGCAGTAGAGTCGTGCCAATCCCCCGGCGCTGGCATGCCGGATCTACTAACAGCAGCGCGACCTCCACCCCGCCGTCTTCGCACACCTGTGTGGACAACACCCCTGCCGCCCGCGACACGCCGTCAACCACGATGGCTTGGCATCGTGCAATCGGGTAGCTCACTCGAAACGCCGTCCGGCGAAAATCATCCTCCCAACCCAGCGTCTGCCTGAAGTAGCCGCTCAGGGCATTCCGGTACAGGTGAAAGAAATATCCGTACTCCTCACGAGTCGCTGCACGCAGCGCGACCGGCAGTATCGCCGGGCCCCGGCTCGAGTCTTCGATTAGCGCATTCATCGTCTTGCCTATTTGGTTTTCTTTGGTCTCCTGTGCGCACCAGATGGCGCACGATGTGGCCCGCGCGCCGTTCTCGGTCCATATCCTGCACCACCGAAACCGCCGACAGTGTGCGAAACCGAGCACAGCCGTCTGATTCGCGCTACAGCAGCGCACCTTTCAACCTAATGAACTGCGGCAAGCCCACGCTACGAGCAACCTGCGTTGCAACAATCCACGCCGCAGCAACCCATACCGCAGTGGCCCATACCGCAGTGGCTTGCGTCAATCCACCGCGCCGCGGCTACTTGCTATGACGACCTGCTGGGTGGCTTGAGCGGATGAATACTTTTGTGCAGCTTGAAGTCCGGCAATGTTCGGGTGTCCGGGCTCGATGCAAGACGGAGAGTCGGCGAATGGTTCGAGGAGGACCTTGAGGTAACCACCGGTGTTGCTCGCCCATGCCGCTAGGCTCCGGTAGGAGCCATCGGTCAGCCCGATACACATCAGCACGCGTCGCCGGGTAGAAGCGAGACAGGCCGGCCGTTGCGCGATATTCCCCGTTTTTTAGCCATGGGTCAATCTGCGCCATGCAGCGCAGCGGCGATCGATCCGGCGCGTGCGGCACACGCCGCGCCGGCACTGGTGTCCTCCATCCTCCCTTACTCCACCGTCACCGACTTAGCCAGATTTCGCGGCTTGTCCACGTCGGTGCCGCGCGCGCAGGCAGTGTGATACGCGAGCAATTGCAATGGCACCACATGCAGGATCGGCGATAGCAACCCATAATGTTCGGGCATCCGGATCACATGCAAGCCTTCATCGTTGACGATTCGCGTATCCGCGTCAGCAAACACATACAACTGGCCACCCCGTGCGCGCACTTCCTGGATATTGGACTTCAGTTTTTCCAGCAGCGCATCGTTCGGCGCGACGGTGACCACTGGCATTGCTTCGGTCACCAGTGCGAGTGGTCCATGCTTGAGTTCGCCGGCCGGATACGCCTCGGCGTGGATATACGAGATTTCCTTCAGCTTCAACGCGCCTTCGAGCGCAATCGGATAATGCATGCCCCTGCCGAGGAACAGCGCGTTTTCCTTGCGCGAAAATTCCTCTGCCCACGCGATGATCTGCGGCTCGAGTGCGAGCACGCTATTGAGCGCCGCCGGCAGGTGCCGCAGCTGCTTTAGGTAATGCGCCTGAAGACTCGCGTCGACATGCCCACGCAGCCGCCCCAGCGTCACCGCGAGCACGAACAGGGCAACGAGCTGCGTGGTGAACGCCTTGGTCGACGCCACGCCGATTTCGGTGCCCGCGTGCGTCAGCAAGCGCAGCGCAGTGAGCCGTACCATCGCGCTGCTCGCCACGTTGCAAATCGCCAGCGTATGTGCGTGTCCGAGCGCCTGCGCATGCTTGAGCGCGGCGAGCGTGTCCGCCGTCTCGCCGGACTGGGAAATCACTACGACCAGTGACCGGGGGTTCGGCACGGAGTCACGATAGCGATACTCGCTTGCGATCTCGACTTGCGTGGGGATTTTCGCGATCGATTCAAGCCAGTACTTTGCCGTCAAGCCGGAGTAGTAACTGGTACCGCACGCAAGGATCAGCAGGCTGTCGATCCCGTGGAACACGTCACCGGCGCCAGCGCCGAACAGCTCGGGATCGAATGCGTCGGTCTGCGCCATCGTGTCGGAGATCGCCCGCGGCTGCTCAAAAATCTCCTTTTGCATGAAGTGCCGGTACGGTCCAAGCTCCACCGCGCCGCCATACGCGTTGACGGTGCGTATCTCCCGCTGCACGAGGCCGCCGTCGCGGTCCGCGATCCGCACGCCGTCCAGCGTCAATTCGACCACGTCGCCTTCCTCGAGAAAAATGAAGCGGTCGGTGCTGCCCGCCAGCGCGAGCGCATCCGAGGCCAGGAAGTTCTCCTGTTGGCCCAGCCCGACCACCAGCGGCGAGCCGGCGCGCGCGCCGCATACCCGATGCGGCTGGTCTTTCGAGAACACAGCAATCGCGTAGGCGCCATGCAATTGCTTCACCGCTTCGCGCACGGCGGCGAACAAGTCACCGCGATACAGGCTGTAGATGAGGTGGGCGATGACCTCGGTGTCGGTCTGCGTCACGAACTCGTAACCGCTCGCGCGCAAGCCTTCACGCAGGGTTTCATAGTTTTCGATGATGCCGTTGTGAACCAGCGCAATCGTGTCGTGCGAGAAGATCGGATGCGCATTGTGCGTGACCGGCGCCCCATGCGTCGCCCAGCGCGTATGCGCGATGCCGGTTTCGCCGGCCAATTGCGTGTCGCGGATTTGCTGGTCAAGGTCCGTCACGCGCGATACGCTGCGGGCGCGCCGGGCGGTGCCATCGACGATGGCGGCCACACCACACGAGTCGTAGCCGCGGTATTCGAGACGTCGCAACCCCTCGACGAGGATCGGGACGATGTTACGTTGCGCTACCGCGCCGACAATGCCGCACATGATGTTTGTCCGTGGAAAATGGAGGGTGAGCGTCGGGCCGTCTTATCGGGCGCCGTGCATTCAGACCTTTTTCTTGGTCGGTCGCGCGTACCCTGGCTTCGCGACCTGCGTTTTCTCGTTCAACACCAGTGCCCCGGCGGGCACGTCGCGCCAGACGGTGGTGCCAGCTGCGATGGTCGAGCCCGAACCCACGACGACCGGTGCGACAAGCTGCGTATCGGAGCCAACGAATACGTCATCGCCGATCAGGGTGCGATGTTTGTGCGCGCCGTCATAGTTGCAGGTGATTGTCCCGGCACCGATGTTCACACGCGCCCCGACGTCGGCGTCGCCGATATAGCTCAAATGGTTGGCCTTCGCGCCCTGCCCGAGCACTGCGTTCTTGACCTCGACGAAGTTGCCCACATGCGCGTCGCTGGACAACACAGCCCCGGGACGCAGTCGCGCATACGGGCCGAGCACGACGTTCTCGCCCACGTGCGCGCCGTCGACATGCGTGAACGCGTCCACGCGCGTGCCAGCGGCGATCGTCGCCTCGCGGATCACGCAGTTCGGCCCGATGCTGACGTGATCACCAAGCACGACTTGTCCTTCGAACACGCAGTTGACGTCGATCGACACCTCGGTGCCGCACGCCAGCGTGCCGCGCACGTCAATGCGCGACGGATCGGTCACCGTGACGCCAGCGTCCAGCAGTCGCAGTGCCTCGTTGCGCTGGTAGACGCGCTCCAAGTCAGCTAATTGTCGCTTGCTGTTCACGCCGAGCGTCTCCCACACGTCGTCCGGCTGCACACCGACGACCTCGACACCGTCTTCGATCGCGCGCTCGACGACGTCGGTCAAGTAGAACTCGCATTGCGCGTTGTCGTTGGTCAACGCGCTCAGCCACACGTCGAGCCGCCCGCTCGGCGAGATGACGATGCCCGTGTTGACCTCGCGGATTTCCCGTTGCCACGGGGCGGCATCCTTTTGCTCGATGATCCGTGTGATGCGTCCGGCGCCATCACGCACGATGCGACCATAACCGTGCGGGTCGTCCAGCGTGACGGTCAGCACCCCATAGCGGCCGTTGGCTGCCGCGTCGGCCAGGCGCCGCAGCGTCGAGGCGCGCGTGAGCGGCACGTCGCCGTACAGCACCAGCGTGGGCAGTGCCGGATCGATGAACGGCAGCGCCTGTTGAACCGCGTGACCGGTACCCCGTTGCTCGGCCTGCAGGGCAAACTGGATATCGGGCGCGGCGACAGCCTCGCGCACGGCCTGGGCGCCATGCCCGACCACCACGACGAGCCGGCTCGGCGCCAGCGCGCGCGCCGTGTCGATGACATGGGACAGCAATGGCCGGCCAGCCAGTGAATGCAGCACCTTCGGCCGCGCGGAATGCATGCGCTTGCCCATGCCGGCTGCAAGAATGACGATATTCACGGCGTCAACGTCCAACGAGTCTTGAAGGGCCGATTTTAGCATCGGGCTTACTGCATTCCGTCGTGCAACCCACACATAGCGTGCCAGCGTTGCGGCTTCACAGCGCGTCCAATGGCACGATCGGCACGGTGCCGCTGTCGGGCGTGGCACAGGGTTCGTCGTCGAACGCGATGTCGCCGTGCGGATCGGCCACGCCCGTCGCGCGTAGCTCGGCGAACGGAAACAGCCGATGATCCATCAGGTGCGACGGCACGACGTCGGCCAGTGCACTAAACATGTTGTCCACCCGTCCGGGGAAGCGCTTGTCCCATTCCTGCAGCAACGTCTTCATCTCGGCGCGCTTCAGGTTCGGCTGGCTGCCGCACAGATTGCATGGGATGATCGGAAATTCACGCAATTGCGCATATTTCTCCAAATCATGCTCCTTCACATAGGCAAGCGGCCGGATCACGATGTGCTTGCCATCGTCGGACTGCAGCTTCGGTGGCATGCCCTTGAGCTTGCCGCCGTAAAACATGTTTAGCAGCACGGTCTGCAGGATATCGTCGCGGTGGTGGCCAAGCGCGATTTTGGTCGCACCCAACTCACCCGCGACGCGGTATAGGATGCCGCGCCGCAGCCGCGAGCACAGCGAGCACGTCGTCTTACCCTCGGGCACGAGGCGCTTGACGATGCTGTACGTGTCCTGATTCTCGACATGAAACGGCACGCCGCGTGCCGCGAGATACTCGGGCAGCACATGCGCGGGAAACCCGGGCTGCTTCTGATCTAAATTGACCGCGACAATGTCGAAATCGATCGGCGCTCGCTCGCGCAGCCGCAGCAGGATGTCCAGCAACGCATAGCTGTCCTTGCCGCCGGACACGCAGACCATCACCTTGTCGCCGGCCTCGATCATGTTGTAGTCAGCAATGGCCTGGCCGGTCTGCCGGGCCAGCCGCTTGAACAGCTTGTTGTTTTCGTAGGCCTGTTTCTGCTCGCGACGGGTCAAGACCCGCACGCCGGTCTCGGGTGCATGCATGTCAGGCTTCCTTGATACGGATGACTTCGACGCCCACCGACTCGCAATCGGAGTAGACGTCCGGCTTCTCGGTCGATACGCGCACCGCTCGCACTTTCGGATGCGCCAGCATCGCGGCGGCAACGTCATCGCAAAACGTTTCTTGTAAATGGACGTGCCCGCGCGAGACCCGTTGGGCAATGGTCGAGCGCATGAAATCGTAGTCCACGACTTCGGCCAGCTTGTCGGCGCGCGGCGTCGATTCGGCCAGCGGCACGAACAGGTCGATGTTGACGATGACGCGCTGCTCGGCGCGTTTCTCGAAATCATGCACGCCAATGTTGATGTAAATCTCGTAGTTGCGCAGGAACAGGCGTCGACAGTCTGCGAGGCTCGGGTGCGAAAGGGCGGAGAGCATGGGCGATCCAGTCAAAAGTGGGGGCAGTGGCCGCGCGACACGGCTCGGCCCGGCAGTAGGCACGCACGCATCGCGCTCACGCACCCGTCATAAACATCACGTCGCGCGGCGACGGCACGAGGTGCTGGCCGCCATCGACCAGCAGCGTCGCACCCGTCACACCGCGCGCGTCGGCCAGGTAGCACACCGCCTCGACCACGTCGGCCGGCGTCGATGCGCGTCCAAGCGGCGTGCGCCGATGCGCGTCGACAAAGCTTTCATCGGTCTGACTACCGGAGCGCAGCGTAAGTCCGGGCGCGACGGCCACGACCCGCAGCTTCGGCGCGAGCGCCTGGGCCAGCGCCACGGTGGCCGCCTGCAGCGCGGCTTTCGTCAACGTATACGACAGATAGTCCGGATTCATGTTGTATAGCTTCTGGTCGAGCACGTTGATGACCGAGCCGCGCAACGTCTCGTCGTCGCGCGCCGCCTCCGGCATCGATTCGTGCAGTGCCCGCGCAAGCGTTAGCGGCGCGCCGACATTGATCGCCGTCATGTTCAGCAATTTGCCGTATCCGAACGTGGCTGCCGTATCCTCGTCAAACAGCGACGCGTTGTTCACCACGCATTCGATGCGCCCGAGCGCGGCGATGCTATCAGGCACCAGGCGCCGCACCTGCGCCTCGTCGGCCAGATCGGCGCGCAACGCGACAGCACGCCGGCCCAGCGCCTGGATGTCGGCGACCAGCGACTGCGCGTCGGCCTCGGACGTATGGTAGTGGAGTGCAATGTCCCAGCCTCGCGCGGCCATGCCGAGCGCCAGCGCACGGCCGATGCGCCGTGCCGCGCCGGTTACCAGTGCGGCACGGCGCGCGGGCGGCGCACAAGAGGGGGAAGCCGGATGCTGACCGGCGCACGACGGGTCGCTCATTTACAATGCCGGAATGAAGCCGAATACGACGCAACCTGATAGTTTACCTGTTCCTGGCGATACCGCGCTCGCCCATTTGCGCGCGTTAGTGCAGCACATCGCCAAGCAAATCTGCGCGGCCGGAGGCTGGCTGCCATTCGACCGGTACATGGAACTCGCGCTCTATACACCGGGCCTGGGTTACTACAGCGGCGGCTCGGTCAAGTTCGGCCGCGGCCCCGACGACGGTAGCGACTTCATCACGGCGCCGGAACTCTCGCCGCTGTTTGCGCAGACGTTCGCCAAGCCGGTGGCCGACGTGCTCGGCGCCACTGGCACGCGTCATGTCGTCGAATTCGGGGCGGGAACCGGTAAGTTCGCCGCCGGCCTGCTGCGCACGTTGCATGCGCTCGGTGTCGGGTGCACGCGCTACACGATCGTGGAATTGTCCGGCGAGCTGCGCGCGCGTCAGCGCGAGTGCATTGCGCAGACGGCACCGCAGTTCGCCTCCTGCGTCGAATGGATCGATGCGCTGCCCGAGCGCGTGGATGGCGTGATCGTCGGCAACGAGGTGCTGGACGCCATGCCGGTGCGGCTGTTCGCGCGGCAGGATGGCTGCTGGCATGAACGCGGCGTCGCCGTGGCGGATGCGAGTCGCTTTGTGTTCGCCGACCGACCCCTGGCCGCCACCGCTGTGCCGGCCACACTGGCGTGCGTCCCTGGCCAGCACGACTACGTGACCGAGACACACGAAGCGGCAGCCGCGTTTGTGCACACTGTGTGCTCGGCGCTCGGCCGCGGCGCCGCGCTGTTCGTCGACTATGGTTTCCCGGCCGCTGAGTATTACCATCCGCAGCGCACGGAGGGCACGCTGATGTGCCACTACCGGCACCGCGCACACGGCGATCCGTTCCTCTACCCCGGCTTGCAGGACATCACCGCGCATGTGCAGTTCAGCGCCATCGGGCAGGCAGCCCGCGACGCGGGCGCGCATTTGCTCGGATACACGTCGCAAGCGCGCTTTCTGATGAACGCGGGCATTACGGACTCGCTTGCGCAACTGGATCCGGCCGACCCAGCCCGCTTCCTGCCTGCGGCCAATGCGGTACAGAAGCTGCTGTCCGAGGCGGAGATGGGCGAACTGTTCAAAGTAATCGCGTTTTGCCGTGGCTTTGATGGCGCACTGGACGCGTTTGAGCGCGGCGACCGTTCGCACATGCTGTGACCCTGTGACCCCCTGAGGCTGGCCTATCCATGTTCCGCTGGCTGCTCACCACCTTCATTGCAACCGCGATCCTTAGCGCGAGTTGGCCCTGGCTCGCCCGCCTGGGCATCGGTCGCTTGCCCGGGGACTTCACGCTCAGCTGGCGCGACCGCCGCCTGCCGTTGCCATTCATGTCAACGCTGCTGTTGACGCTGCTGGGCTCGCTGCTCGTGCGGCTGCTCTAGCCGCCGCGCGGCGCGCGGCCCGGGCAGCGTCAGAAACCGATCGAGCGTCTGTGTGCGTGGCGATCGAGTACCACGTCGTGTGCGCTCACCGCATTGCGCCCCGCCAGCCGCGCATTGCCGAAGCCGTGTACGATGGCGCGCCGCATCGCGCGCGGCGACAAGGTGGACAGCACGTCCAGCGGCGCCTCTTCGAGCGCTGGCGGAAAACGCGCGCCCCATGCGTGCGATTCGCGGATCTCCGAGTAGATCGACTGGGCAATACGGCGCGCGCCATCGCGATCCGGCGCCGGGATCTCATAGACGTTCATCCGGTTTAGGATCGGCTCCGGAATGCGATGCACGTCGTTGGCCGTGGCCACCCAAAGAACACTGGATGCATCGATGGGCACTTCGGCAAACTCGTCGATGAACGACTGCGCGGTGTCGTGCTCGAGCAGCGCATACAGCGCGCCGAGTGGATCGTACTGTGCATCGCCGCCGGCCTTGTCGATTTCGTCGACCAGCACCAGCGGGTTCGCATAAGCGCCGTTGACCAGCGCATCGAAGACCTTGCCTGGCTTGGCGTTTTTCCACTGCGATGACGCCCCGGACAGGATCCAGCCCGCCGTGAGCGAGCTCATCGCGACATAGTGATAGCCAGTGCCGACCAGGCGCGCGAGTTGCCGGGCAAAGTGCGTCTTGCCGATGCCGGGTTCGCCCAGCAGGAGCATGGGCATCAGTTCGAGCCTGTCGTCGGTCTCGGCCACCAGCGCAATCTGCTTGCGCACGTCCTCCAGCGGCTCGTTAAAGTTCGGGGACTCGTCAAGGAGCGCATCGATTGACGGCAACCGGTTGGGCTTGACGCAAAAGCGCAATGCGCCAACTTTCAGCATTTTCTCGTAGGTGCTTCGCAGCGCCTCGCTGGCGCCATCGGACAAGTCATGCAAGGCCGTCTCGACCTGGGTTAAGTCATAGATCGGCTTGAATGCCGCCACCGCGATTTCCTGCCTGACCATAGCGGTAGTCATATTCACCTCCTCTGCTGCCATGCCGCCCCGCGCGGCGCCAATTCAGTGTATCGGCGTCAATAAGTTGTGCAAGCTAGCAGTCGCGCGGCGCTGCTGCCAACGCCGCGTCGTGCCCGCGCGCGTGGCCAAACCCCGCTATCATGACTGTTTCGCGCATGCAGAACTTGGGCGCCGTGCGGAGCATGAACCCATCGTGGCGATCCAGGTCGGAATCCCTTATGACAAGTCTGTTGAATGCTCTTCGTCCCCTTGCCACAGGCGTGCTGCTGGCCTCGGCCGCCGCCATGGCATACGCGCAGGATGGCCCGCCGAAGGTGCGCTGGGATGTTGAAGTCGTGCAGGATGGGCGCAGCGTCGACCATTTTGGCGCAACGACCACGGTCGGCCAAGCGAAGTCGCAGACGCACAAGCGCAGCGTCGTGCATGAGAGCGGCTGCCAGAACCAACCGGTGACCAACATCAAGTTATCGCGCACGCTGACCGTGTCGCCGACCCACGTCGACGGCGACAAGGCAGTCCTGTCGCTGGACGTGCAGGAGATCTTCGAGGATCCGCGTGCCGCGCAGAGCGCCGACGGTTGTGCGCTGCCACCGCAGCCGCGCCGAGTCACCGCTGTCCATCCCGGCCTGGTCGTGCCGCCCGGGCAAACGGTATCGTGGAAGCTGGTGGACCATGGCCCGCAACTCATCTATCGCGTACAGGCGAGCATCGTGGACCAGTGAGCGGGTGATGAACTCGCGTGAAGATGGTCGAGCGATGCGACCCGACGATACCTTGCCTAGCGTGCCGTGCACCGGCGACAAGGAATTCATTGCCGTCAGTTGGAATTTGCACAAGGGCCGCTCGCCGCTCGGCCTGCAAGCATGGCAATCGATGCAACGCTGGATGCAGGCAACGCCGGCCGACGTGTACTTCCTGCAGGAGGCCATGGCGCGCCGGATGCCTGCGCCCGTGCTGGCCAGTAATGGCTTCGGCGAGCCACTGCAGGGCGCGCTCACTGACGTATGGCAATGCCAGGCTACCGAAATAGCGCAAGCATTGCGCTTGCAGCTGACGCTCGGGCCAAACGTGTTCAAGCCATCGTGGCGACACGGCAATGCAATCCTGTCGCCGCATCCGCTCGACCTGGGCGGGCGCTGGGACATTTCCGCGCACCGCTTCGAAAAGCGGGGTTTGCTGGTGGCGCGCGCCACGCTTTACAACACGCCGGTCACGCTGCTATGCGTCCATCTGGCGCTCACCCGCCAGTCGCGATTGCGCCAGATGCACTGGATCGCGCATTGGATTGCCCGCGAAGCCGCAACCGGCCCATTGGTGCTCGCCGGCGATTTCAACGACTGGAAGAACGACTCAGAGCCGTTATTTGCCGAGATCGGTTTGCGTGAGGTGGCCTCGACGCTGGGCGAGGCCGGCAAGACGTTTCCTGCATTCTCGCCCGCGCTGGCGCTGGACAAGATGTTCGTGCGGGGCGTCACGCCAGTGCAATGGCTCGAGCCCGCGCCCCGCACCGCGTGGTTATCGGACCACTTGCCGTACATGGCGCGGCTGCGGCTGGACTACCTAGAGGCAGCCGGGTAGCGGATTATTGTTCGCGCACGTCATGCAGCAGCCGGTCCATGGTGGCGGCGCCCGAGTCCACCGTGGCCGATTAGCCAGGAGGGAGTTGGCCCTTCCAAGTGTGGATCGCAAAGTCAACCGCCTCACGACCAGAAAAGAGCATGCTGCGCGCATTACCCACGCTGAATGTCTTGACTGCCCCGCGGTCTTTCATTGCCCGGCCCACTGGCAGGAAATGTTCGGAGTCGAGAAGGGCAGGAGCCTCGTAGACTGCCCACCGCCTGACACCGTTCTCGAGGATCGGCGAGCCTTCCCGCGTTTTCGGTCTGTTCGGCCACGCCCGTTGCTCCGCTAGGTGGAGCAGCGTACAAACGTCGAAGTCTACGCCCAGAAGGAGAACACAGGCGTCTGCGTCATAAAGCTTGGCCAAGGGTGACCTTTCACCCAGCGGGCTCTCGAGTGCATGGTCGGCTGTGATCTGATCGGCTCGCGGCCCGATTGCAGCAAACGAGCAGGTGGGGTGCAAGCTGCGGCGGGCGCCGGGCCAAGTACGAAACAGCTCAGCCACGGCACCCATATTGCGAGTTGGCGTTGTCGCCGGATCGTACGCCGGCATTTCCTCGCGCAGGGTCTCCACCCAATTGGAGGGCACGGGCGGCGCTTCCCATTCTGCAGGATCGGTCAGATGGGCAGTGTGTGTTGGCATGACCAGCGTCCCGTTAGGCCCGATGCAGTCCATCAGCGCTTGAATGACGGCCACGGCTGCGCCTGCGACCCACCCAAGCGAGCTGAGGGACGAGTGCACGAGAATCGTACTGCCTGCCGTTACGCCCCCTTCTGCGAGCTGCCGAGCGAGACTCGATCGGGTTCGCGGTGCAGGGGTTTTTAGGATGAGGTTATGTTCGGTCATCACCGCATCCGTCAATCGAGGTGCGTCCTGGAGCACAGGCTGCTGACTAAGGTATTCATGCGCGTTCGGCCTGGACTGCGCACGGGCTTGAGACATCAGCGCGCCCAACGGCAACGCGAGTGCGCCCTTGAAGACAGATGACGTGAACGCGCGGCGGCAACCGCGAAAGAAAGGTCGTTTCATGCTCGGCTCCTGTGGTTGACCGTCCAACAGCACGACAATCTTATCTTGTCGCGATACCTGAGCATCAGATATCGCGCGAGCCATTGCAAGATCTGTTTTTGGCTCATGCCGGCGCGCGGAGCCGTGCCAGTTCCACTGCGCCATCGCCGTCCGGGCCCCCACTTCTGCATCGCGCCGACTTAGGCTATTTCGCAAAAACGATATATGCCGACCGATATCCGGCTAAAATTGCCGCCCATGAAAAAGTTGTTTTATGCCTTCGTGGTGCTCGTGTGCGCCACATCGTTTGTTGATGCAGCGCCGGTGCGTCTCGACAAGGCGACTGTTGACACGTATTTCTCGCCCAACGGCGGGGCCGGCGAAGCGGTCGCAGCGCTGATCGGCGGCGCAAAGCGCCGCGTATGGCTGGCCGGCTACGCGTTCACGTCGCCCGAGATTGCCAAGGCGCTGCGCAATGCGCGGGTGCGTGGCGTGCAAGTGCGAGTGGTGCTGGACAAATCTAACGAAACCGGAAAATACAGCGGGGCAACGTACCTGTCTAATGCAGGTATCGACGTGCGAATCGACTCCCAGTATCCAATCATGCACCACAAGTTCATCGTCGTGGATGACTTGGTTGCGTTCGGTTCGATGAACTTCACGCGAGCAGGTGATCGCAAGAACGCCGAGAACTTTAACGTGTTCCGTGGCGCGCCCGCCCTAACCAGCGCCTATGCTGCCGAGTTCGATCGGCTGTACGCGGAATCTAAGCCGTATCGGCGTTAAGCGGCGCAGCCGCGTGGTTGCTATGGAGACAGGGACCCATCGCGCGGCGTGCGTCACCGCCGCTATCGGCGCGCCCTTGTCCGAATATCGAATAAATTTGCCGTAACGCGGTAAAATAGCCTCTTATTCAATATTTTGGCCGGACCGTCGCGCGTGCCGGGCCCGACGGCCATCGATCCGATCGAGACACCATGAGCAACCTGACTCAACAAACCGTTCTCAGCGTGCATCACTGGACTGACACGCTGTTCAGCTTCACTTGCACGCGCGACCCGGGCTTTCGGTTCGATAATGGTCAGTTCACGATGGTCGGTCTGGAGGTGGATGGCAAACCGCTGCTGCGCGCGTACAGCCTGGCGAGCGCGAACTACGAGGAAAACCTCGAGTTCTTGAGTATCAAGGTGCAGGACGGCCCGCTCACGTCGCGGCTGCAGCACCTGAAGGTGGGCGACTCAATCTACATCGGCAAGAAACCGACCGGCACGCTGGTAGTCGACAACTTGTTGCCTGGCAAGACGCTGTGGCTGCTATCCACCGGCACCGGCCTGGCTCCGTTCATGTCGGTTATCAAGGATCCGGACGTCTACGATCGCTACGAGAAGATCGTGCTCACGCATACCTGCCGTTTCGTCGACGAACTTGCGTATAAGGAGTACATCACCGAGCACTTGCCGCAGCATGAGCACATTGGTGAGCTGATCCGCGACAAACTGATGTATTTCCCGACCGTGACGCGCGAGCCGTTCCAGAATCGCGGCCGCATCACGGCGCTGATTGAAACGGGCGAATTGTTCGAGCGGCTCGGCGTACCGGCGTTCTCGGTCAACAACGACCGCATCATGCTGTGTGGCAGCCCGCACATGCTGCGCGACACACGGCAACTGCTCGATGGCATGGGCTTCACCGAAGGCAGCAATTCGGCTCCGGGCCACTATGTGGTCGAGAAAGCCTTTGTCGGCTGACACACCGGCCCGCGGCAAATCGTCGCCATCCTTGCCTCTCTATTGAGGAAATCACCGGAGCGGCTTTGCCGTTCTGGTTTTTTTCGTGCGCCCGGCAAAGCGCTGGCCTGACGAACAGGAAGCGGATACGAGGCAACGCATTGGGTGAGACAGCGTAAAAAGTCAAAGCCCGAAATTTGCCCCGCACGCGCGTCACGGCAGATGATGCCGCCGCCCCCGCAACAAGCCGAACTGCAGGCCGTCCAACCGCCCATATGACGAAACGTGCCGATAGCCGGTAACGGCAAGCAGTAAGACCGGTGACCGTGCGGGTGCACCGCCACATGCCGCCCATAGAAAAACGGCCTGCCTAGGTCGAAGTAGCGGGGCATCGGTCCGTCATGGTGACAACGTACAAATTTCCTACACGAGCGCGGTGCAAATCGGAATGCAATGTTATGCCGATGTTTCGTGCTGTAACAATATTAAGGGTTTGAAAAATTGCTCGAATTCCTCGCTCTCGCCTCGATAATGAAACTTCCGATCGCGATGTCGCGATCCGTCGGGCTGACCGCGACTGCGGCACGCCGGCAGCCCGATTCGCCGATTTTTTCCGCGTTGCCCACACGCAGCGCCTTTAACGAGGCGCAGGGCGATTTTTCGTAAGGAGAGCACGCAATGCGTATCGCACAAATCGCACCGCTGCACGAAGCCGTGCCGCCCAAACTCTATGGAGGCACCGAGCGCGTGGTGTCATACCTGACGGAAGGGCTGGTGGAGCTGGGGCACGATGTGACACTGTTCGCGAGCGGCGATTCGCGTACTTCGGCACGCCTTGAAGCGGCATGGCCCCGCGCATTGCGCTTGGACCCGTCCATTCGCGACTGGATGGCGCCGCATATATTGATGCTTGAACAGGTGCGCCGCGTGGCCCACGAGTTCGACATCTTGCATTTTCACCTCGATTATTTGCCGTTTCCCCTGTTCTCGCAGATCGACACCCCGTTCGTCACCACGCTTCACGGACGCCTAGACCTGCCGGAGCTGCAACCGATCTTCGACAGCTTCCCGCAGGCACACGTCATTTCGATCTCGGATTCGCAGCGCGGGCCGCTACCGCGTGCTGGGTGGGTCGATACCATCCATCACGGGCTACCGGAAAGCCTGCTCGTGCCGCAAACCGACATCAAGCCGACGTACTTGGCGTTCCTGGGCCGCATCTGCCCGGAAAAGCGCGTCGATCACGCGATCCGCATCGCCGCACAGGCCGGTCTGCCGCTGAAAATCGCCGCCAAGGTCGACAAGGTCGATCGCGAATACTTCAAGAGCGAAATCGAGCCCCTGCTCTCACTCGGCGATGTCGAGTTCATTGGCGAAATCAACGAAGCACAAAAGCCGGCTTTCTTGTCCGGTGCGAAGGCGTTGTTGTTCCCAATCGACTGGTGCGAGCCGTTCGGGCTGGTCATGATCGAATCGATGGCATGTGGCACGCCGGTGATCGCTTTCAACCGCGGCTCAGTGCCCGAGGTGGTCGAGCACGGCGTAACCGGCTTCATTTGCGAAGATGTCGACGGCGCGGTAACCGCGTTGTCGCAGGTAGAGGCGCTGTCTCGCAAACAAATCCGCGCGCGCTTCGAGCAGCGCTTCACGGCGCGGATCATGGCACAGCATTACGTCGACGCGTATGCGTCGCTGGCACGCGGCGCGCGCCAGCCGATGCTGCGCAAGGTCGCGACCGGCTGACAGAGGCGCCCGCGTGGCGTCACGGGATTAAGAAACGCTCACGGTTCTTGCCCGCGATCCATTTGGGCGGCTTGCCGCAGTCGCTCCATGTTTTGCCGGTGCGCAGGCCCTGATACTCGCGCTGCGGCGCGAACAATGCGCGCAAATGGTGGGCGACACCGGCCTCGAAATTGTTGCCGATGCACGGGACATGGGGTAGCCGCGCGATCAATCCGGGATTGGCGTTGCCCATCATGAACGGGTGTCCGACCGACTCCAGCATGTCGATGTCATTCATGTTGTCGCCGAACGCAATGCACCGTTCGGCGGGTAGGCCAAGCTGCTCGAGCACGAATGCCAGCGCACGTCCCTTCGACACGCTGGCGGCCATCACCTCGAGGCAATCGGGCAGCGAATACGTCACGTACAACGCATCACCGAAATGCCAAGCCAGGTTACGCTCGACCACGCCCAGGTCAGCGGCATCCCCGATGTACAGTACCTTCGCCACTCCTTGACCATCATGTGTCGCGAGGTTGGCCACCTCGTAGCGAAATCCGGAATCCTGATGGAACGCCAACAGCTGAGGCGCTTCGCGATCGATCAGCCATGCATCGTCGACAAACAAGTTGACGATGACACGGCCGTGCGTGCCGGCGATATGGGGCGCCACCAGTTGCTTGACGATATCCGGGGGTAGGTCGTGCGCGTGGAGGCGGTTGTCCCGCGCATCGTGCACACGCGCGCCGTTGGAAGTGACCAGATACGGCCGGATGCCGAGCCGGTCGCGGATCCCTGCCACGTCGCGGAAATGCCGCCCGGTTGCGATCACGAAATGCAGGCCATGCGCTTGCAACTCCTGCAGCGTGGCGACAGTAAACGGATCGACCTGGTGATCGCTATCGAGTAGCGTGCCGTCCAGATCAGTGGCAATGACTTGGTACATAGATAGGTCACTGAGAGCAAAGCACGCCGGCGCGATACGGCCATGCACGCATGGCGCGCGGGCGAGCCGCGCGCGAAACGCGCTAAAGCATACCACTTTAACGTCACTTCAACGCGGCACGCTCGACGATTGTGCAACGGCCATCGACGCCAGGTGCAACGCGCCATCAACCGAATCTCCGGCCGGCGGTACGAGGCGCGCCCTCACCTCGGCTCCGACATATTTCGCCATCGGCAACGCCAGACCGCCACACCTCGGACCCCACATCATCGACGCCCAGACGACAAACGGCCCATGTCCGGTGGACATGGGCCGTTTGAATCGATGCGATGCGCCTGGGGGCGGACCGGCAAGCCGTTTAGTGGAGCTTCTTCGGCAGTTGCTGGCTACGCAGGCGACGCTGCAGGCGCTTGACCGCGGCGGCCTTCTTGCGCTTGCGCACAGCCGTCGGCTTTTCGTACGACTGGCGCTCGCGCAACTCAGCGATCAGGCCATTGCGCTCGATGGTCCGGCGAAAGCGGCGGATCGCCACTTCGAACGGCTCGTTTTCCTTGATAACAATCGTGGTCATGTTGTCCCTGGCTGGTTCAATACGTTCATCGCCCTGTCGCCTTGCATCGCCACTTCCCACCCCCCGCTTACGCAACGACGCGTCGACACGGAGAGGCCCAATGGACACCACAGCCGTATTGACGCGCCCGGAAAACCGGACTACAACTGCGCTGGCCGCACGATGGCGGGCCCTCAGGGAATACGGGGGGAAGCAAACGCGCAGGCGGGCGCGATGAGAAGCGGTGGAACACCGGAACAGGTCAACCGGGACACCCTTCTCACTTTAAAGCGAGGGAGAATAGCATAAACCGCCGCGTTTTTCCAGCGTCCCAGATGACACGCAGTGTGAATCATCGTCGCAACAATCGGCGCCGCTGTCGGTGTACGTCGGGCCGCCACGCCTGGATCGGGTACAGGCGGGCACGTGACCCCACTATTGCTTTTCCATGACGAGCAGAATGCTGGATTTATCGGGAGTCTGGACAAATATTTCCAGTTGCGTATCGCGCATCATGGCGAACCCGCTTGCCGGAGTATTCGGGTAGGCGCAACCGGCACCGCCATCAAAATTCAGCGTCGCGTCATAGACGTTACTGGACACGCGCGGCGCGAGCGTACCAGAAAACTGACACTGCTGTGCCAGGCCGGCGATTTCCCCCTTGGCGTCCACGGTGAAGCGCACGGCATCGAAATCGACTTGTGTTCCCCGGTGAGTCATCCCCACGCCGCAAAAGCTGCCGGTCGCGGCCACCAACGTCGCCCGGGCCCAGTGCGAATCGTAGCGCGCATTCAGTTGCGCCGTTCTGCCGTCCGCATAGGACGCCTTAGCCGCGATCGTTTGGCCAGCCGCGTACATGCCGCTCCAGGTCAGCGCCGTCACGCCCGGCTCGCCGTAGTTGTAGTCGATGCCGCTGCCCTGGGCGACTTTCCCGTCGATCGATGCGATCGTGCCCGCGACCACGCCGGCCAGCGCACTCGGTATGTCAGCCTTCATGTATCGCACATAGAAACGACCGTCGTCCAGCACCAGGATCCGGGCGGACTGTCCGTTCCAGGTTCCCGAATACGGACCCGCGATAACCGTGGGCGACACCTGGCTACCGTCGCACGCCGCCACCGCCACACTCAATGCCCCTACCACCGCCATACTTGCTCTCATTTTTTCCTCACTTGTCGAGCGTCCACGTGTTTGCGACCGATAATTGCAAGAATTGAAAGAAGTCGACTCTAGAAAATGGCTGAATTGGCTTTACGTGCGGCTGTCCAGCGTAGTCATGCTCGCGCTACGGTACGCGGCGCGAAGACATTGCCGGCCAATTCGGTCAACCGAAGTAGCACGAGATCGCGCCAAGCGGTCCATAGTCGACGTTGAATGTATCGCCCTTGCAAGCCAGGCACGGCCGCGTGAACGAGCCGGCGAGTACCACGTGGCCTGGCTCCAGCGCGACGTCGAACGGATGCAGCTTGTTCGCCAACCACGCGACGCCGTTAGCGGGATGGTTCAGCACACCTGCGGCCACGCCGGTTTCCTCGATCGTACCGTTGCGCGACATGATCGCAGCAACCCAGCGCAGGTCGACGTCGCATGGCTTGACCGGCCGGCCGCCGAGCACCACGCCGGCATTCGCGGCATTGTCCGCGATCGTGTCGTACACCTTGCGCGGGCGCTTCGTGTCCGGGTCGATCGCGTGACTGCGCGCGTCGATGATCTCCAGCGCCGGAATCACGTAGTCGACCGCGTCGTAGACGTCGAACAGTGTGCATGCCGGACCGCTGAGTCGCTTACCCAGCACGAACGCAAGTTCAACTTCCACGCGTGGCACGATGAACCGATCGATCGGCACGCTCGAGCCTTCGCCGAAGAACATGTCGTCGAGCAGCGTTCCATAGTCCGGTTCGTCGATCTGCGACGAGTACTGCATGGCCTTGGATGTCAGGCCGATCTTGTGCCCCTTGACCATGCGTCCGCGCGCCAGCTTCTTGGCGACCCATGTGCGCTGAATCGCATAGGCGTCCTCGACGGTGATCTGCGGATATTCGAGCGAAATTTGCCGGATTGGCGTGCGCGAACGCTCGGCCTCGTCCAACTGCGTCGCAATGTGCTCAATGAGGGTCTCTTCCATGCGGCGTCCAGGATTCAGAAGGAGGTCAAGCTCACGCACGGCGGTACCGCGCATGGACGTTGTTATGCTTATAGGTGCCGGCTTCGCTGAATTCGACCACCTCCAGCGACAACGCCAGATAGCGCGTGGCGAACAGCGCAGCAAAATGGGCGTCGATCGCCGCGAACAGCGCATCGCATGCTTTTTTCTTCGTCGCCTCGTCGCGACCCGCGCCGATCTTCAGTGTCACATGGACGAACGCATCGTCGCCGCTGCCGTCGGCAATCCGATAGTCGTCCAGCGCGATCGCCCGCGAACGGATCCCGCCGATTGGGAACACCCCGCTTTGCGCAATCAGCGTGTTGTTGATCGTGGCGAGAAGCTCGCCAATGCGGGCATCGGCGCGCAGATTGGCCGTATATTCGACAATGACATGAGGCATCGATCCACTCCTGGGTCAACAGTCCGGGTCACCACGGCAGCGGAAAGATCGCATTGATCTGGCCGGTGCCGGAACTGGCGAAGTAATCGGTCACAATCTCGACCGGCTGGTCGTAGCGGTCCCAGCCGAGTAGCCCCAACAGCATCGCGGTGTCATGCATGCCGCCCTCGCCACGGCAATGGGTGTTGTACTCGGGGAGCATCTTGCAGAAGGTGGCGAAATCGCCCTGTTTCCACAACTGGACCACGCGCAGGTCTACCTGACGGAAAAACTCCCGGCTGATATCGTGGATCGACTCCTCCGGCGAACCGTTGTCGTTGAAGCGGTGCGACAGCGAGCCGCTCGCCAGAAACGCGACATTGGCGTCGCTGCGCGCGATCGCCTCCTTCAACGCTTGGCCGAAGCGCCGGCTCTCATCTAAGGTATGCCATGCGCATCCACCGGCGATCGACACGACCTTGAAGTGCTGGTCGCTGTTCATGTACCGCATCGGCACCAGCGTGCCGTATTCGAGCCCCAAGCTATCAACCTCGTGCGCGCGTGTGTGCACGCCGTACTCGGTCGCGGTCTGGGCGATCAACCGTCCCAACGTGGGATTGCCCGGATACGCATACGTCATGTCCTTGATAAAGTGCGGCAATTCGTTGCTCGTATACGTTCCCTGAAAACGGGCGTTGCAGTTGACGTGGTAGCCGGCATTGACCAGCCAGTGCACATCGGAAACGATAAGGGTATCGACGTTCAGCGCACGGCAGCGCTCGCCGATGATGCGATGGCCGTCGATGGCCGCCTGCCGGCAACCGTGATGCTTGCCGGGCAACTCGGACAGGTACATCGACGGCACGTGGGTGATCTTGGCTGCGAGCGAGAGCTTGCCCATGTCACACGCCCCATTTCGGAATGTGATGCGAACCCATCGAGATGCAGACGTTCTTGACCTCGGCGAATACTTCGAAGCTGTAATCGCCGCCTTCGCGGCCTGTTCCAGATTCCTTCGTGCCGCCGAACGGTTGGCGCAGATCACGCACATTCTGGCTGTTGACGAACACCATGCCGGCTTCAATGCCGCGCGCAAGCCGATGGACCTTGCCCACGTCCTGCGTCCAGATATATGACGCCAGGCCATACTTCACGTCGTTGGCCATCGCCAGCCCGTCGTCCTCATTGTCAAACGGGATCAAACACGCGACCGGTCCAAAAATCTCCTCCTGCGCGATCCGCATCCGGTTCTCGACATGAGCCAGCACCGTCGGACGGACAAAGTTGCCGTTGCGCAGGTGCGCGGGCAACCCCTGCGGCTTGTCCGCGCCGCCGGCGAGCACCGTGGCGCCTTCCTGCTCACCCAGCCGGATATAGCCGGTGACTTTTTCCCAGTGCGCCTGACTAATCATCGCACCGAGATGGGTTTGTTCATCCATCGGATCACCCACGATCAAATTATTTGCACGCTGCGCAAACTTATGCACGAAATCATTGTACACCGTGCGCTGCACGAAGATCCGAGAGCCGGCCGTACAGCGCTCGCCATTGATCGAAAAAATCGTAAACAGCGCCGCGTCCAGTGCACGATCCAGATCGGCATCGTCGAATATCAGCACCGGCGACTTGCCGCCCAACTCCATCGAAAACTTCTTCAGTCCGGCGCGCTCGATGATTTGCTTGCCAGTTGCGGTACCGCCAGTGAACGACACCGCGCGCACGTCGGGGTGACGCACCAGCGCATCGCCCGCGCTCGCGCCGTAGCCCTGCACCACATTGAACACGCCAGCCGGGATGCCAGCCTCGCGAGCCAGCAAACCGAGCTGGTCCGCGGTTAGCGGCGAGAGTTCCGACATTTTCAGCACCGCGGTATTGCCTAGCGCCAAACACGGTGCGCTTTTCCACGTCGCGGTCATGAACGGCACGTTCCACGGCGAGATCAACGCACAAACGCCGACCGGTTGGTACAGCGTGTAGTTCAGCATCTGATCATCGACCGGGTACGTGCGCCCGTTCATCTGCACGCAGACCTCGGCAAAAAAATTGAAATTTTCCGACGCGCGTGGAATCAGCTGTTTGCGGGTCTGCGCGATGGGCAAGCCCGTGTCGCAGGTTTCCAGTTGCGCCAACTGCGGCACGTTCTGCTCGATTAACTCGCCCAGCCTGCGCATCAGTCGCGCCCGCTCCTTGGCGGGCGTATTGGCCCACTTCGGAAACGCGGCCTTGGCCGCGGCCACCGCCAGCGCGACCTCGCGCTCGCCACCTCCGCAGACCACATCAATCGGCTCGCCGGTGGCCGGGTTACTTGTGACGAACGTTTGCGCGCTCTCCACCTGTTTGCCGCCAATCCAATGCTTGATCGTCATCTGTCCTCCCTGCAGCGCGGCGGCTGCGCCCATGCGGCGCCGCATCGTTTCCGCCGCACTTTATGCCGCGGCATTCGGCCGCTATTGGTCGCATCCGTAATAGTGCCGCTCGGCGACAATCGTGTTGACCAACCGGCCGATACCATCGATCTGCGTCACCACCTCATCGCCCGGCTGCGTGTCGGCCAACCCTTGCGGCGTACCGGTCAGGATCATATCGCCGGCATCCAGCGTCATGAAGCCGCTCAAGTACGCAATCAACGTCGGGATATCGAAGATCATGTCCCGCGTGTTGCCTTGCTGCGTCTGCTGACCGTTCACAAATGTACGCAGGGTCAGGTTCATCGGGTCGGGCACGTCGTCACGGTCTACCAGCCACGGTCCAAGCGGCGTGCACGTGTCACGGTTCTTCACACGCAGATTTGGACGATAGTAGTTTTCGAGGTAGTCGCGGACCGCATAGTCGTTGGCGACCATATAGCCGCGCACATAGTCGTACGCCTGCTCCTTCGGCACGTGGCGCGCGCGTCGCCCGATCACCACGGCAAGCTCGCACTCATAGTGCATGTATTGCACATCGGCGGGACGCACCGTGTAGGCACGATGGCCGACGAATGTATTGGCGCTTTTCAGGAACACCAGCGGCTCGTCCGGCGCCTTGAACGCAAGTTCCCGTGCATGGTCCGCGTAGTTAAGCCCGAGCGCGAACGTCGTGCGCGGCTCGATCGGCGGCAGCCATACCACGTCGTCGGCCGCGACGGTGCGTCCGGTGGCCAGGATCACGGTGTCACCAGCGCCCGGCGTGGCAAAATGAATATTGCCGTCGACGGCAACGCGGGCAGTCTTCATGTTGTAGCTTCCCTCACGAACCCGTTATGCAGCACGCCGATGCGCTCGATCTCGATCTCCACAGCATCGCCCGGCTGAGCACGCGGCGCATGCGGCGGCACGCCGAGCAGCAGCACGTCGCCGCGCTCAAACGACATGAACGCACTGACCTCTTCAATCAGGCGCGCCACGCCGCGGATCGCATCGCGTGTATTGGCCTGCTGGCGAACTTGCCCATTGATCCGCACCGTGATGTCCAAGGCGTTGGGCGTGCCAACATGCCCGGTGGGCACGATGACCGGACCCAGCGGGCAGAACCCGTCGCGAGCGTTGAACCGCACGGCCGGCCGGTACAGGCTTGAGTGTGGCACGCTGACATCGTTGACGACGGTGAAGCCGAGCACCGCATCGAGCGCATCGCGTTCTTTCACGCGCGTGGTGCGGCGCGCGAACACGATGCCCAGCGACGCACCAATTTCCAGCGAGTCGACCGCGGCCGCACAAGCGCCGGCATCGTCATGCGGCACTTGCACCTTGTCACCATCGCCGGCCAGCGTATTGGCCGGCTTGATATAGAGGACCGGGGCTTGTGGCGGCCGCTGGTACGGCGGCTGGTTCACCGCGTCGCCCAGCGCCTGCAGCACGCCGCGGAAATTCAATAACACGCCATAGACCGTCCCGACCTTGACCGATCCGGGTATCCTAGCGCCGACTGCGACATTCAGCTCCACGTGGCAATCCTTGTCACATCGTTCTATATGATTAATATATTAAATAGAATAGAACTTGGAAAGTCAATCCGAGCCTGCTACGCTCGGCGGCTACCACTGCATCATAAGTCACGAGCCGATCCTAACGCAGTCAATGAACCGGAGCGCTGCGATGAAAGCAACAACCCTTCTTCCGCAAGCGGGTACAAGCAGAACGAGCGCTTTAAGCGCGGCTTGGCGGGGCGCACCGAGGCTCGGCGATTACACATTCGCGCGGGCACAGGATAATGACGATGCGCCATTGCAACTCGAGCAAAACGACGTGCAATGACGTCCCGCCCGCCGGACGCCCGGCCCACTATCACAACGACATGAGGACATCGAGATGCCCGCCACCCCCGCGACGGATCGTTATTCCAAACCCGCTATTCTCTTGCATTGGGCGATTTTCTTGCTTGTTGCCCTCGCCTATGTCGCGATCGAGGTACGCGGCCCGAAGGGCAGCGACAGCCGCGCGTTTTGGAATACGATTCATTTCTATTCCGGCTCGCTGGTGCTGGCCCTCGCATCGCTGCGGTTGCTCTGGCGCCTGTGGCATGGGGTGCCCGCAGAGGTCGAGTCGACGCGCATACTGATGTTCCTTGCGCGCGTCGTACACTTGGCGCTGTACCTGTTCATCTTCACGCAGCCACTGCTCGGCATCCTGATGGTCAACGCCGGCGGCAACCCGGTCTCGCTGCCGGTCATCGGGCTGGATATCCGGCTGATCGGCGCGGATCCCATCGCGCGACCACTGCTTAAGGCAATGCATGTGTTCATCGGCAATCTGTTCTACTGGGTGATTGGACTGCATGCGTTGGCCGCGATCGGTCGTCACGTGTTGTTGCGAGACCGAACGCTGCGTCGGATGCTGTAGCCCATAGCCGCGCGCGGCCGGCGCGGCGCACCGGCCGTCAGTTTAGACGGCGACGACGCAACGCGCGTCGAACGGCGAATTTTCCCATTGCCGTTCGGCCGGCACCCGAGCTTGTCGACGGTTCAGCGCATAGCCACGGGAGGGCGTGAGCACGCGGCACCGGCCAACGCTATAGTCAAACGAATCGTGCACGTGTCCGTGTATCCACAGGTCCACCCGATCGAGCAGCGGCGTGAGGTCTGAAATAAAAGCCGCATTCGCCAGGTTGCCATCGTAGCGCGGATGGATTGACTGCCGGTGCGGACCGTGATGCGTGACGACGACCGTCTTGCCGTCGAACGGTTCGAGCAATGCCTGCTGCAGCCATTCGAGGTGAAGATCTGAGGCGATTTGCAAGCGCATGGTCGTAGGCTCGGATCGGGTGCTCGCGAATAAGCGTTTCCGTCGTCAACCCACGCTGGTGCGGGACGTTGTTCCAGCGAACGGCAGGCGTACCCCTGTCTATTCGCAGGCCATCGGGCACGTGCACCGCAACGCGGACTTGCATATCCCCGACCTGGACATGCTCTCCAGCTACTGCGCCGACTGGTCCTTGCGTACGCTGCTCAATGAAGGCCTCAATAGTGTGCCCGTTGGGCATCCGTTCGGGTGAACCGTCGTGCCGGCGCCGAAAAGATGGCATCCTCGGTCGCCGGCGCGCGCCTGCGTCGCGCCGCCCAGCAGATAGTCAAGCAGCTCGCGTACCGGACGGATTGCATGGCCAAACGGCAAGGTTTCCGAGCCGCGAAAGAACAACCCGCGCTCGATGTTACCCGAGAGCGCATGGGCCAGCCTCATATCAATGCAAAACTGCCCATGCTTGCCAATGCCATCGCGCAGCCCGCACTGCTGCAGACAGTCGAATCCGACCGTGCATCGCCGCGGCTTGGCGGCCCGCTGCAGCTTCTGTTCCTTCTCAAGATAGCTGGCCAGCCACGGCGTGCGCACGGCGCGCGCAGGTAAGCCGGCCACGCTCATGAACGTCACGATGTCCTCTGGCTTTGCCTCGGCCAGCACCTTTTTGAAATTCGGATGCGCGTCGCCTTCTTCCGTCACCGCGAATGCGGTTCCCAGTTGCACGGCGCTGGCGCCGAGGTCGAGCAGATGCCGGACCTGCTCGTGGCGGTGAATTCCCCCCGCGACAATCAACGGGATGTTCTCCGCTTCCAGCCCAAGCGTCTTAAATAACTCGCGTGCGCCTTCTAGCACCTGCTGGGACGCATAGTTCGGATGGTCCAGCCCGTCGAGCGTTGGCGCGCCGAGATGCCCGGCCGCATAACGAGGGTTCTCGATCACAATGGCGTCCGGCAGGCGGTTCCTGCGCATCCACTTCTTCAGCACCAGGCCGATACCGCGCGCATCCGACAGGATTGGGATCAACGCCACGTTCGGAAAGTCAGCGGTCAACTCCGGCAGGTCCAACGGTAGGCCCGCGCCAACCACGACCGCGCCCGCGCCGCTTTCACATGCCTGCGTGACGTACGATGCATATGAGGACACCGCGCGCATCACGTTGACCGCAACCAGGCCATTGCCCGAGGCTAGCTGCAATGCGGCCACCACTTCCCGACGCAGTGCCTCCAGATTCAGCGAATCGATCAGTTGCCGGTCGCGCGAGCGCCGGCTTTGCTCCATCAGATCCGGATGATGGCGGCGCAAATCTACACTCGAAATCGTGCCTACCGCACCGAGCGACGCGACGGTTCCCGCCAGACGATGCGCAGACACGCCCACGCCCATGCCGCCCTGTACGATCGGCAACAGTGTCCGGCCCTTGATCCTGAGGCGTTTGCATACGACATTTTGCACAAGCACGGTTGAACCTCTTGACGATGGCGGCAGCGCGCCCAAAATGGCAGTGTGCGGCAAACGCGGGTGGCACACTTTAATCTTCGTCAAGAAAACACCATGACACATTGCACGCGGCGGCATTGCTCCAAGGCCGGGCTGCACCATCAGGTCACGTGAATGCGATGTAGCACTGCGCGCACAGCCAGGGCTCGAACATGAAGCTGTCGTTGGCCGGGTCTTCGGTGACTTAGAGCGCGAATCATCCGTCCATCAGATCGGCGATGCAGTCGGAAGCTTCCACGTCGAAGTTCGAGTTGTGGATGTTTTCTTACAGGATCTATTCTCGGCCAATGCCGTCGCACGTGGTCTGCGTTGTATCCAATTACACCCGCCTGCCTTAGCCGTGCTATGTCGGCGACATCGAACCCGCATATTGACGATAGTACTGCTTTGGTGTACTGCTCGAGCGTGCGCGGTGCACCAACAATGCGTTATCCGCCGAAAATTTTACGGTCACGATTCACCGCCATGCTACACCGTACGTTTTCGTTTAGTTTGCAGATCGCATGTGCGATGACTTCAAGCCTTGCGCCACCGAGGTTATAAATACCGGGAGGGACACTCGGGCACTGGAGCGCAGGATAACGAGGACTATGCCCGTGAGTGCTGGAGCTGATCATCGCGTCCGCGCTGGTCAAAATCTACAATCGAATAGGCTTGTCAATGGACTTTAATTTGCCCCCCGCTTCCGCAGTCCTCAGGTAGCCTTGTATGCGATGCACGGCCAGCAAGCAGGCCGCTTTGCAGCCGGCGCCCCGCCCGATGCTTCGCGCTTGACGGTCCTGAGCAGCCCGCGTGTGCGGCAACGCTCGACGACAGATTCACTGACTGACGCAACGGATTGCTCAGCAAACAGCTTGGCGTCGAACCAGACGAGCTGCCCGACGACGTACTATGACCTGCCGCCTGAAATCCTTCAGCAGGTGGCCGAACACGTGCCGCTTTGCGACATGGGCCAATTTTCGAGCACGGATAGGTGGACCTATAACACGCTGCAAGAAAAGCGGCTCAGTTGGCTCTGCTGCAAACGAGTTCATCTTGCGCGGGATCTGACGTCGATGCACCAATTGCTCGGTGAAATCGAGCGTATTCGCGCCGAGCCAGTGCTGCGCGCCGAACCGCTCAGCATGCTGTGGCCATGGATACTGGATTTACCGAAAGAACAACAGCCAACGGCGTTTCAACAAGTTTATGAGGCTGCAGGCCGTGTGCCGGAGCGAGGTGCACAGATACAAAAATACATGTTCGAATCTTTGTGCGATTTCTCGCCCGAGCAGCAATGCGCTTTGTACGATTTTGCGTATGCTGCCGCGCAGCGCTGGGGTGTCGAGCAAGGCAGCCTGTGGCCTGCCGTTGCATCACTGCTCAAAAGTTTGCGGGGCGACCCGCCGCGATTTTTGCGCGAGTACCGGGATTTTTTGGGCCGGCTTCCCGTATTGGACGCCGTCGATCAAGCTGACGTAATTGTGGAATTGGCAAGGCTGCTGCCTAGCATGCGCCGCTACAGCAATGACGTGAACGGGACACGCGCTGAGTATTGGGAGATATTGCTTCAATGGGTAGAGCGTCTACCAGCGTCGCACCGCAACGAGCCGATTATCGCGTTGGCCAACGCGATATGGCTGGTGCCAGGCGAGCAAAGGCCTGGTTACTATGCCAACCTGTGGCGCTGGACGCTGTCACTGCCAGACCACCAGTTGGGTCGCGTGCTACGCTATTTGCCGCACGCGTTGGCACTGCTGCCGCCGGCTTACCACGCGTATGAACTATCGCAGCTCGAACCTCTCCTTCAGCGTATGCCGCCCGCGCAGCGCACACAGGTGGCACTCGGATTGCTCAGTATGGTGCCGTTCAATACTGCGCTGTCAACGCAGATATGGCAACGCGCGCTGCGTCTGCTCGACGGTGCCTATGAAGTAGAAGTGCTGCACGTACTAGATGAAGCCGGCGCCCGGGTAGCCCCCCACCTGTCTGAACAGCAATGGGAAGAGGCAAAAGCCGAAATTTTAGTCTTTATCGAGCGCAACCGACTGAGCGAATGAGCCCGTATCCAGCTGCTTGACCTTATTTCGGTCTGACGTGGGGACGTAGCTACACTGTTTTAGTGGACTTCGTTTGCTGCTTTCGGATCGTTTAACAGGTGGCCACTTCGTCGCTCAAGGACATCAAGGTTTCTGATTTTTGCGCCATGGCACGGGTCAGCGTCGTGAGGCAGGGTGTCTTTTCGTTGGGGCCGTGGTTGTTCGGCCAAACGACGCTGCACGCGCAGCACGCGGTATGGCGCAAATTATGAAAAACTAAAAACCTGAACGGGGCGATTAGCATCAAAATTCCGACCAGTGCTTATTGGGACCACCTGTTTTCATTGCTTTTCGGGCAACGGTGCCCGATTTCTGCGTTGTTCCCAACATGGTGTTTTATAGTGCATCTGACCTCAAGCAGTGACTCGACCGCAGCAGCAGGTCTTTCTGAGTTCAGTGCGTAGCGATCTGAAGCGGCGTTGCGACAGGTGATCGACGAAGCGAACAATCCGCGACTGCATTTTGTCGAAAGCGATACGAGTCTTCGACAGACTGTCGGCTCACCAGCGTGGTCAATGCGGTGCAGAATTTCAGCGCAGTCATCCTATTGTGATGGACGGATTCAGCCGCTACCTGCTCGCACAACGCGTCAAGCACGTGTATAGCGCGTTGTGCTGAGGCAGCGCTACCCCAGTGAAGTGTTACGGCGCAAACTTGAACTGATGCCCGATCAATCCCCGTTCAAATCGACGGTCAATGTGATGCCATTTGACAGCAGACTGTCTTTTGGCCCATACACGGCGACAAATCACAATTTGTCAAACGGACCGGTCAACGATTGAATGATCGTTGTGACCTTTTCGAGCGCCAATACACTACGGATTGACTTTGAGGCAAACCCCGCTTGCTACACAGCCGATAAGTTCGCGGCGCATCAACGTCGTTTTGTTAGACTGCTGAAAGCGCTTGTCGCTGATCTGGCACGGTCGGTCATAGACATTGATTTGCTCGATGCTCAAAAGTGACCACTGCACTCACCCAGCGTGGACATCGCTATGGCACCATATCGACTGATACCCCAACAGGACCGCAAGGCCGCCAAGAAACCGACGCGACAGCATAGGAGTTCGTGCAGGCACGCTCGTTGCGCGATAGAAGGTACATCCCCTTTCATTGCCTTTTTTGAGGAGATCACTATGACTATTGTGACCACCTGTGGCGCACGTTCCAACCTATTCGACTGGATTGCCGGCGTGCTTGTCATCATTGGCGCTCTAAACTGGGGGCTGGTCGGGCTGTTTCAGTTTGATCTTGTCGCGGCGATACTGGGCGCCGGATCGATGATGACCCGTATTATTTACGTACTAGTGGGGTTGGCGGGGATTTATTGTCTGATTAGGGCTTTCATTATGCCCAAGGTGACAGTGTCCGATAGCGCGGATATACGCGATCCAAAATGACGCGCATGCTCGCTGCTTTTGATTTTGAGCTACACAAAAGTGGCAAATGCACCGCTCAGCCGGCCGTATTGGAGTGCAGTGCACCCATTCAAATGGGTGCACATTTAATATGCTAGCGCGCCAGTACTTTATGAAAATACAATTATAAGGTTATGTCATTTTTTGCCGGAATAGGGCAAACACGTACGTCGCGCAGAGCACGCAGTTGCCAGACAAGCCAGATGGAGGCTGGATGTGCGCGCCGCGTGGGCGGAACCGGTATGACTGTACCGCGGTTCCTGCATGAGCAGGACCTGGAGACATCGAATAAGGGTAAAGTGCACAAGCCGTACGAATTCGGCGTGAAGGTGTCGATTACGACCACGCACAAGGAAGGTCTGGTAGTCGGCGCTCGTTCGATGCCGGGCAATCCGTACGACGGGCACACGCTGGCCCAAGCGTTGGAACAAGCGGCGATCCTGAGCGAGGCGCAACCGCAGATCGCCGTCGTGGACCGTGGCTACAAGGTGTGGCCATTGATGGCGTGAAAATCTATCACCCAGGCTTGCGACGCGGTATCACGCGAGGCTTGTGCACAATGATCCGAGGTCGCAGCGCAATCGAGGCGGCCATCGGACACATGAAGTCAGACGACAAGCTCAATCGCAACTGGCTTAAAGGGGCACTAGGCGATGCCATCCACGCGGTGCTGTACGGCGCCAGCCACAACCTGCGGATGATCCTGCGCAAGCTGCGGCTTTTTTACGCCCTGATCCGGGTTGCTTTGCTCAATCGCGAGGCTTACATGGTGTCGGCGGCATGAACTTACCGCAGAGCAAAGTTAATTGTTCAGGACGGACTACGTGGGGGCCACATATGATGAACGGGCGCTGATTGAGCAATCTTAGACATAGCATTCGTATCACCAGCTACCATTTAACCCATGGCGTCAGATGACGGCTAATTGATGGCTCTATAATAGATAACTGGTAAGTCTGATAGAAGCAACCTCTAACCGAGGGAGATGACTGATGGGAACAAGCTACGATGAAGATGTAATAGCGTGGGCCAACGAGCAAGCTGCACTACTGCGTGCGGGCAAACTATCCGCCATCGATATAGAGCACATCGCGGAGGAAATTGAGGACGTGGGTAAGAGCGAACAACGCGAACTGGCGAACCGGATGGCCGTGCTTTTGGCCCACCTGCTCAAATGGCAGTATCAGTCGGGCCGCCGGGGTTCGAGCTGGCAGCGTACGATCAAGGAGCAGCGCCGTGTAATCATTGAACGATTGGGCCGTACGCCAAGCCTGAAGCCCGTGTTGCAGGACGCCAGCTGGCAACGTGAAATTTGGGCCGATGCGGTTTCTAAGGCCATTGAGGAGACCGGCTTGGATGTGTTTCCCGACGCCTGTCCGTGGTCGATGGAGCAAGTGCTTGGCCCGACGTTTTTCCCAGACCAATCACAATAATCAACACACTGCTGACAAGAGCATAGTGCGGGCGGCAATTGTAAGACCGCCCGTCGGTCAGGTTCGAATTAGTCGGTCAGCCTTCGAGGTCTGCTATTTGAGTCCCGTGAAATAGCAACGGATGTGACGTATCCGACGCACGAGCAACCATGATTACCTCGTTGTCATCCACCCCCGCGATGCCTGATAACATTTGACCAGAGTACGTGCAAGACGGAGACTCATCAAAATTCAGTGTCATCGAATACACGTTTCCGGAAGTACGAGGTGCGATTGTTCCTTTCGCCTTGCACGTTCCGCTATCTAACGCTATATACCCGTTAGTTGCAATAGAAACGCCAGTAGGATCGCTCGTATTTAATCCCTTGCTCGTGCCTCCGTAAGTGCCCGCTATCGCAGTAAGTGTCGGCGTCTTTTCGTAGTCTGTGTCATAGTCGATTGTAAAAGTAACGCTGTTCCCATTCGTGCCTGGATAGGATAATGTACCGTCTAACCGACCCTTTGGCGCGTACGTTGCGGAAATAGTCGTTTTATGCGTTTCTGCGTTGGTCAAATCGTAGTCGATAATATCCGAAGAAGATAGTTTACCGTCCGAGGCCTTTACGTTGCCCACGACTACTCCCAAACTGCTTGGATTCACATATAATGCGTAAAATGAGCCGTCATCGAGGATCAGAGCACTTATTGTCTGATTCTTGCTTGTTATGCCGCTGTAAAGCCCTTGAGCATCCGTTACAGAACTGGATACATCACCATCGCCTCCTCCACAGCCGTATTGAGTAAAAGCCAGAACTATAGCGGCAAGTAATTTATTGTACTTGTTCAAGTATTAACCCCTTTGTACATATTGAGCAAAGCCCTTTCTATAGCATTCTTCGCATCCTGCTCGAATGGGACAGATACCGGCTTACATTCAGCCTTCGCTAAGGGTAGCATTCTTCGAAGTTCGCTCGGAGATGTCGTTCCGACATTATGTATAAACAATCAGCAAGTCTTATGGCTTGGGCGGTGAAAGACAGTAACAGGCTAGAAGCGGAGGCACCACCCACTGCTTACAAGTCGGGGCACTGTCATTGTAGAGAGCCCACTATCACCCTTATCTTGTAGGAGCACTCCGCTCCTTCAGTCCCTAGGGTACGCTATTGTCACTGGCACTCGTCGCGTTGTTTCGCTCGCTCCAGGAGTGCGGCACAGATACGCGACTTGCGACAAGGTCAGCAAGCCTCCCGGCAGCGATCGAAGGATGAAATGATGTGTTGTGTCGATAAGGTGACTGAAATTAACCCATAGCTCGCAACGCGTTACAAACGGGCGAACAGCAAGCAAACCACAGCAAACGGCAAACAGATAGCCCACGCGTGCACACGCATTCGTGGCACGTTGCCAGAAGCTAGGCCCGCTAAAAACAGCAGCGACGCTCCACATAGCTTTACGGCTTGCGTATAACCCCACCACGGGCACAGCGCACCCTCGTCTATACTTGCTTGCTTATATTGAGTGTGTCCCGTCCCGTTTTAGGCCCGATTGTGTACCCGAAAGAAGATTGACCCGCCACCATGCGTATGCAAGACATTGATTTAAAATCAAAAACTTTAGATTAGCAACTGCCTGCCAAGGCAGAAATGAAGCGACCCGCGCCCGGCAGACTCCCCCGACCACCCCCTCGGAGTTCTCCAGGGCATTCGTCGGCAGGCCAATGGGGGAAACCGGGCGGGCACGCGGCGGCGCAGGCCTTACGAATTAGCAAGGCAAAATTAGGCCCCGGCATCGGGGACAGGTGGGTACAAATTTGGGTACACTGCGAGTCCGAAATTAGGCCATCTCAGACCTTTTTCGATGCATAACTTGTGCACAGTGCTGTGATAACTATTTGATTTTTATAAGGATTTTGGCGCGCCCGGCTGGGATCGAACCAGCAACCCCTGCCTTCGGAGTTCCCCCAACGGCCGGTCCATCTTTATAGATCAACGCTTTGCATAACTCGCGTACTGCAAAACCCACTCTATTCAAGTCCGATTAACGCCGTTCCAGTCTTTGCAAGGTGCACTTTAGCTACACCACGATACATGTTCGCTAATTATTATACGCTTGTCCAAATTTTGGTAACGTAACTACAAGCTGCCTGCGGACTTTTAATCGCCAAGCTTACTAATCCAGAAAATATCCAGGCATAACGAAAAAATATTCAGCCATAATGGCTGCGCCGGTTCGCCGGCATTCAGCAGCACTCTCGCAGCGTCCGAGTCGGCTACGGGCCGGAAGCGCACCCGGTTCGGTCGGAGGCTACTTTTTCTCCCGCGCCAGCTTGCCGTGGCTCCCCCACGACCGCGACAGCCAAAGTGCTATGACAGACCCACGCCGTCCCTAATAAGTTTCATGGCTAACGCTACGCACAGCCCCTGACACGCTGCGCAGCTCAGTGGCCGTTTTACACACAGTGTTTTCGCTGCCATCAAGCCATTTCACATGCTATCAATTTCTGCTATCATATCTCGATGAAGGCCAAGCACGTTAAGACGCTGGAAGCGATATTCCAAAAGCCAACGCCTGGCAGTATCGTATTTGTTGACATCCAATCGCTGGTCATTGCGCTGGGTGGGGAAGTCAGAGAAGGTGCTGGCTCGCGGGTGGCATTTGAATTGAACGGCAGCCGTCAATACCTGCATCGGCCGCATCCAGGCAAGGAAGCGAAAAAATATCAGGTGGAAGAGCTGCGACAGTGGTTAACGCAATTGGGAGTCAAACCATGATGAACGCAATGGCTTACAAAGGATATTTAGCGCGGGTCGAGTTTGATCCGCGCGACGAAATCTTCGTGGGACGTGTACTGGGCGTCGCAGACCGCATCAGCTTCCACGGCGAGGCAGTTAACGAGTTAACCGCTGCTTTTCATGAGGCCATTGATCATTATCTCGAGGATTGTGCGAAGGCGGGTCGTGACCCACAAAAGCCGGCATCGGGTAAGTTGATGCTACGAATTCGTCCCGAAGTGCATGCGGCGGTTGGCGTGGCCGCCGCGGCCGCGGGCAAAAGCATTAATCAATGGGTTGATGAAGTGTTGGAGCGCGCATCGCACGCCTAACGTAAGCTATGGGAATGCGCGCCGACGAGCGTTCAACTCGTTAAGCTAACGGAAGAAGCGTCACGGCTGAGATCCCACCAGTAAGACCGGCATTAAATCGAAGCCTGATGCAACTCGCAAATTGCAAATTGCAATTTGCAATTTGCAAAACTAAGATGATACAAGGCCTGCTAAGGAAGCGCTTCACAACAGTGTTTTCCAAAGCGAAGCATCGAACGCGGCGTTGAAAGCGCGATTTGCCGGACTGCAAGCTACCGCACAAGCGGGAGCGAGGCATTCAATCGAGTGCAATTAAAGCGGTCGAACTCCGGTCTGTCCACCGTTTTGGCGTTAGCTCGCGGGCCGGCGTCGCGCCAGGTACAGCTTGCCTAGCGCAAACAGCGTGACGATTTGGGTCGTGTTCTTTACCAAGCCTCAATACCTTGTCTTCACATAGCTGAATGGCTGTTTGAGGATGCGAAACGCATGTTCCACCCGCGAGCGAACCTTGGCGATCACGTGATTAATCTCGCGCTCAATTCGCCAGCGCGGCTCACCCGACCGCTTGCGTCGCGCGATGCACGCCGATATGCTTTGCTCGGCGCAGCGCCTGCGGATATCTGGGTAGTTGTAGTCGCGATCGGCCCACACACTCGTTTCGTCGCCGTGCAGCAACTCATCAAAACAGCGCTTGTCGTTGACCTTAGTCGTCGTCACGACGCGATGCACCAGGCCCGATTCAGCATCCACACTGATGTGCGACTTCATGCCAAAGTACCACTGATTTGATTTTTTTGGATCTGGCTCATCTCGGGATCGCGTTTGCCCTGCGTATTTTTCGTCGAGATTAAGGCATGAATCAGCGTCGCGTCCACACTCATGCCTTCGCGCAGCAGCAGTGCGCGTTCGCCAAGCATCGCGTTGACCTCGGTCCGCATCGCCTACGCCAATTGGTGCCACTCCAGCAAATGGCGAAACCGCAACATCGCTGTGTTCGAAGGCATGGCGTCTTCATTCAGTGCCAAACCCGCGAAGCGCCGCATCGATCGACGGCCAGGGAATCTTGGCATTCGGCGAGCTGCGCGCGCAGTGTCTCGAGCTGGACCTCGGTGGAAGCGGCAGCTTGCCTGGCGGCTTCCGTCTCGGCCATCGCGCGATCGCAGGCGGGTTCCGCTTCATGCGCTTCATGACGCGCCTTGACCCCCCATCGCGCGTATGGCCGGCGCGAACACTCCGTTGAGGCCTACTGCAAAGAGGCTAAGCGTCAGTTGGAGCGAATATTTTGACTGGACAAGCCGCGGTCGTCGTTCACATATGAGGACCAGTTCGTCTATCAGCACGAATTGTATCGTTTATATTTCGGACAATATTGCTTATAATTTCAGCATATTTCGGACAAGTAGGCCGATATCGGGTAAAGCATGGTACACAATTCGGACAACAGCACCGCGGACATCCTTTTCTCAAGCGAGAATGAGGCACAGGCGCGCGCGCTGCGCCGCCTCGTAGAGGCCGGCTCGCTCAGACGCGTTTATGCGGGTGTCTACACACGCAATCTGGACAGCCCGCTTGAAGCGGTTGTCATTCGGAATTGGGCGACCATTGTCAGCCATTTGCTACCCGATGCTGTGCTCGCCTACAAGTCTGCGCTGGAGCACCGACCGGTCAATGGCGTTCTGTATGTGCGCCGTGGGCGTACGCGTCGCACGCTCGAACTACCCGGCCTGCTCATCGAAGTTTATCCAGGGCCGGGCCCGTTGTATGAGGCACCCGCGCCCGACGTGCTGTACAAAAACATTGCCCTGCCGAGCGAGGCACGTGGCTTTCTTGACAACCTGGTAACGGGGCGCGGTGCGTCACAAAGGGTGTTACCACAGGATGACTTGGAAGCGCGACTCGACAAAATCCTCACGATCCGAGGTGATGTCAAGCTGAACGAGTTACGGGATAAAGCAAGAGCCGTTGCGCACACCCTTGGCATGAAAAAGGAAGGGTCTCGGTTGGACGGCATCATTGGCGCCATGCTTGGCACGCACGAACAGAAGAGACTACAGAGCAAGCTGGCATTAGCGCGTGCGGCTGGCAAGCCCTATGACCCCGAGCGCATCGATCTTTTCGACACATTATTTGCGCAGCTCAGCGAGAGCGTGTTTCAACACATCGCTGACCCTGCTGCGCAAGGTGTGGCGATGGAAAATTTTGCGTTCTTCGAGGCCTATTTCTCAAACTACATCGAAGGCACGACGTTCGAGGTAGCTGAGGCAGAAAAAATTATCTTCGAAGGCGCCATTATTGAGAACCGTCCAGAGGACTCTCATGACATCCTTGGCACGTTCCGCGTGGCGACCTCCGCTGCTTGGCGCAATACAACGGCAACTACAGCGGAGCAGTTTTTGCATTGGCTCAAAACCGTCAATGCACTGGTGATGGAGGCCAGGCAAGATAAACTTCCTGGACAATGGAAGGAGCAGTCCAATCAAGCTGGCAACACACTTTTTGTCGCCCCTGAATTGGTGCCGGGCACACTCAAGCAAGGCTTTGAGCGGATCAGCGCGCTCACTGATCCGATGGCTCGCGCACTGATGACGATGTTTGTGGTCACTGAGGTCCATCCCTTTCGGGATGGCAATGGTCGCACGGCGCGCCTCGCGATGAATAGTGTCCTCTCCGAGGCCAATCTGTGTCGGATCATTGTCCCAACCGTGTATCGCGAGGACTACTTGCTTCCGCTGAAACGGTTATCGAATCAGAAAGACGCCGCAGCCTTTATCCAGTCGATGGCCCGTATTCAAGACTGGACCTCGCGATTTGACTATGCGCAGCCCCGACAAGCGCTGAGACAGCAACTCGAACAGAGCAATGCATTTCAGGAAGACTTAAGAAACTACCGCCTGATCTTCCCAGAAAACGCCAGCCCGTACGTGAAATGAACCCGTACGTGAAGCAAATATGGTGTTGAGCGTCGGTTAGTTGAATTTACAGTCATAACCGCGCATCCGTTGGGCTACGACCGGGCGTAAGTTTCCACAGCACGATCTGCGCTGACAACCCTCTGCGCTAACGACCCTTCCATGGGCCGCTGGCCGCCGCTAGCCAGCGCCAGGCGATGGTCATCCTTTGTGCTGTTTAGCTGGCTGGTCAACGCCCAGCTATCTGGCCGGCAACCCGCTGCCGCTATCTCGCCAGCGTGCCCGACGCGCCGCGCCACGCATCACGCGCTTTCTGGAGCGCGGCCTGTGCAGCAGGTCCAGGTCTCTATCGACCGCCTGCCGCATGAAACACAGCGCGAGGGCACGCACGACTGGCGCGCACGGTGGCTTGTTGCCCCGCTCTATTTAGGCGGACTGCGCATCTCGGAAGTGTTTACCCAGACAATGGGACAATTCTTCTGTCAGCGCGACACCGACGGGCACAAGCGCTGGTGGCTTGCGGTGATAGATAAAGGCGGCAATGAGCCGCTGACGCACGCAGATTGGCAAAGGCAGCAACGAGCTGCGGGCGCCCGTAGACCGGTAAAGACGGCAACGAGCTGCTGGCGCTCGCAGATCAGCAAAGGCAGTAGCGAGCTGCGGGCGCCCGTAGACCGGCAAAAGCGGCAATGAGCTGCTGACGCCCGCAGATCAGCAAAGACGGCAACGAACTACTGGCGCCCGCATCCAGCGAGAGGATGGTCGAACTGGACCCCTATCGGCACGTGGCATGCCCGGCCCGTGCTACGTGCCCCGCACGAAGCCATGCCGCAGGTGCTACCCCTGGGCCAATCGACGAAGCCACTTACACGAGCGCACGCAACACAGCGCTGCGTGTCTGGCGCGTACACCGATGTCAACGATTGAGCAGGACAGTGCAAACCGTGACCATTTCCATCACGTTTTTAACCATTTTTTTATGCCGCGGGGCGAGAGGCTGATGAACACCTCGAAACAGGACGCGAGCCAGTCGACGTGGTTTCGCCTCACCGTGAAAGAGACGTCCATGGCCAGAGTCCACGACCAGATAGAGGCTCTAGCAATATTGGATCACGTAAAAAATAAACCGCGTGGAGGAGAAAAACGATAGGCGCACGAAGGCGCGCATAGGAACCTTACACATGTGTACGGCTTGCCACCCACCCAAACCACAATTCATTCCAAACCCGCCATCGCTCATGGGTGCAGCGCTGTGTCAGTCTTTGCCCACATCGCAACTTTTCTCCCAACCCGATACACAACGCGCCAGCGACCGGGTTAAAACGCATAGCGAAGCACGATGCACTGTGCGCTAAACAGTCAACGAGATCAGCGGCATGGCACGGTCAACATTCAAGCGAATCCGATGAAAATCATTTCACGACAAGGCGACACGCTCGATGCGTTGTGTTGGCGCCATTATGGCCGCACCGACGGCACCGTTGAAGCCGCGCTACAAGCCAATCCTGGCTTAGCTGATCTCGGCGTCGTATTGCCGATGGGCACCGTTGTTGAGCTGCCCGAGCCCGCCGCGATTTTCAGCACCAGGCCGCTGGTGCAACTATTTGATTGACCTGGGGGCCGCCCGATATGACTGAACCGAACCTGACCACCGCGGCGGTGCTTTCGATCGCCCTTGGCCTAGCCAGCGTGATGCCTGGCATCGACGGCAATGCCCTGATTGGCGCGTTTACCGGCGCAGCGCTTGTCGTCGTGTCGTCGCAAGACATCGGTTTACTGAAGCGCGTTGCGTACCTGCTGATCTCGCTTGTGATGGGTTACCTGGCAGCGCCGGAGATCGTGCACGCGACGGCGATTCGCTCCACCGGTGTCGCCGCATTCTTTGCCGCGGCGCTGGTGATCGTCATCACGCTGCAGCTTATCGAGCGCATCCGCTCGGCTGACTTCCTTGCTTTTCTGCGAAAGGCACGCTGAAATGCCATCGTTCTTATTCTGCATGACGCTTGCCGCACACTGCGCATCGCTGCTGTGCGTGCTCGCGTATCGCCGCCGTGGCGCGCGTCATCGCGCGGGCATCGCATGGCTTGCGTGGGCACTGGCTGCCGCGTTGGGCAGCGCGATTATTGATCGAGTGCTATACGATCGACCGGCTGGGTTATCCGAGGCCGTCACCGCAGTCTTCCTGGCGGCCTGGATGTGGGCTGCGCATGGCAACGTCGCACGGCTGCTGGATGCAAGCGCGCCCGCACGATGAATCTGTTGCGTTTAGGTGATCATGGCTATGAAGTCGGGCGCCTGCAGCGGCGACTGATTCGCGCCGGATACCGGCCGCAAGTCACGCATCGGTACGACGCGGCCACCGAAGCCGCCGTCACCGCGCTGCAAATTCACACTGGGCTTGTCGTCGACGGCATCGCCGGACCTCAAACGCTGATCGCGTTGAACAACGGCGAGCATGATGTCAAGCATTGCACCGATGCAGATCTGACGCGCGCGGCCGACACGCTCGGCGTATCGATCGCGTGCATTCGCGCGGTCAAAGACGTCGAATCGCGCGGCGTCGGTTTCTTGCGCAACGGTCGGCCCACGATCCTGTTTGAGCGACACGTGTTTTGGCAGCGGCTGACAGTGCGGCATATCGATCCGGCGCCGCTCGCGGCGCAATACCCGAACATCGTCGCGCCGACGTGCGGCGGCTACCACGGCGGTGCGGCGGAGTACACGCGGCTGACGATCGCCACTCAGATCGACTCGCTCGCCGCGCACGAGTCGGCCAGTTGGGGCGCGTTTCAGGTTCTGGGTCAGCATTGGGCGCGGCTCAGCTATGCGAGCGTTGACGACTTCGTCGGCTGCATGGAAGCGAATGAAGCTGAGCAGCTGGACGCGTTCGTGCGGTTCGTGGCAGCGGACCGTCGGCTGCTGGCCGCGTTGCGCGAGCGTCAATGGACGCAGTTTGCCCGCCTCTACAACGGCCCCGGCTACGCCCGGAACCTGTACGACGCAAAGCTTGCTCAGGCGTATCGCAAGTACGCGCAGGCCACCGCGCTCGCCGCCTGACGGGGGCCGAATGACAGAGACCGCATGAGAGGGAAGCTTTTTGGGTGGACGTTGGCCACCGCCGCACTGCTGACGATTGTCACCGAGTGGCACGTCATCCGCACACTGCTTGCGCAATTGGAGGGGGCGCGCACCGCTGAACGACGTGCCGTACAGGCAAGCGTCGAGCGTGACGCCACCATCGAGCAACTGCTGCGCGATGCGCGCGAGAAGGACGCGCAGCATGCACAGCTGGCGCGCACACGCGAGGCAATCGACACAACGCTTGCTGCCTACCAGAAGGCCTTCCGGAGACTGATCGATGAGAACCAGGCTGTCCGCCATTGGGCCACTACTGCCCTGCCTGACGATGTGGTGCGCGTGCACGCCAGTGCCGCCCTTACCGGCGCCGCCGATTATGTGGCACGAATGTGCGCGCGTGTGGCCGTGCACGATGCCGGCGATGGCGCCGCGCACGAATGGTGAACTGGCCGAGTCGCTCACGGCTGCCCGCGCTGCCTGGGCCGCGTGTGCGGCACAAATCGACATGATCGTCGAATGTCAAAACGCCCACCGCGATAAATAAGCCCGCGAGCTTACGGGCAGCGCTCGTGGCCACGCTGCCATACTGCCGGCCCTGCAGTCGGCACCCGATACGTTGAGCGTATTCATCGACCAGGGCACGCTGGTGGCTACCGGCACGCGCTCTCCATCGTTTGAGTATCGATACATGCTTAACGTGCTGATCCTGGACTATGCAGGCGACGCGGACGCGATCATGGTGGCGATCATTGAATGGGTTCGTGCGATCCAGCCCGATTGAGTCACCAATGCCGAAGCTAGGGAAAATGGCATAGCGTTCGAAGCCGATTTGCGCAAACACGAAGCGGCTGACATCGCGATCAAACTGAAGCTGACGGAAAGCGTGGTAGTGCGCACCGATGCAATGGGCCAGCGCGTAATCGAGCACGTCGACGACACGCCGACCGAGGCAGTGATGCTGTGGGTCGTACAGCCGTGAACGAGCTCAGTGCACTTGAACACTGGGCCGGCGCGCTGCTTGCGCGACTATCACCGGCCGCACGCCGCGCTGCACTGCACGGCGTGGGCGCTGCGGCAGGCTCAAAAGGCCCGTATCGCTGCACAGCGCAATCCCGATGGCACCGCGTATGCGTCGCGCAAGGCGCGCGTTAGCCCTAAGCGGCTGCGTAACAAGCGCGGACGAATCAAGTGTACGATATTCGCGAAGCTGCGCACCGCGCGGCTAATGCACATCGAGGTGAGCGAATACGAATCGACCCTCGGATTCGTTGGCCGTGTCTCGCGCGTTGCCCGCGTGTATCAGTTCGGTGAGCGCGAGCGGGTTGCACCGCGCGGACCGTACTACCGATACCCAGCGCGTGGGCTGCTCGGCTTGACCGGCGCCGATCAAAGGTTGATTTGCGAGCGACTGCTAGCTCATATATGTGCGCGACTGCTGGCCCCTATATGTCGATAACTGGCTGCTTTTGCATGCCATGACCCCTAGCTGGCCAACCCGTTATTCCTGCTCGGCACGCCAACGGCTGTACGCCGTCATGGCTTGGCCTAAGGCCCTAAAATCGACAACGCGTTATCCGTCTAAAATCTAGCGATTGCGGCTCATGATTATATTTATCCACCTGTTGTCAGTTATCTTACGACGCAGCATCGCTTTGCGCTGCGTGTGTTTAACCTCTTGCTGAACTTGTAAATGGGCTTCGATCTAAATGCTGCTTTAAACCATCAGCAGGCCTACATCTGCGTGCTGGAAACGTGCCCGCAACCCGCCGCGTCACCGCCAAGCAGTGCCTTGGTTAACACGTTGACCAGCCGGCCCACGACATTCCACGACCTGCCAGCTGAAATTCTCCAACAAGTGGCCGACCAGATGCCGGCCCACGACATCGGCAATTTGGCAACGGTGAACAGCCAGACCTATCACGCACTGCAAGAAAGGCGACTAGGCTGGCTTTGTCACAAACGCATTTCCCATATCGCCCCGTTGGATCGCACGGGGACGGAGATACACAATCGAGCGGCGGTACAACAGTTGTTGACCGAAATTGAGCGTATTCGCGCCGAACCCGTGCGCGCTGAGCTGCTTCAGACGCTATGGCAACGGGCAAAAATTCAGCACGAAGTGAAGCCCGAGGTATTCAAAGCGGTTTTTCAAGCCGCGGGCCGCTTGCCAAAGCAAGGCTTGCAGGTACAAAAAGACATGATTCAGAGCATACTTGGGACTCCACTCCAGTACCAACACACTCTGTATAAGTTCGTGTATGCAGACGCCGAACGACGCTCCCCCGAACAAGGTAGCACCTGGGGCGCCATCGCATCGATGCTACCATTCTACGGTCGTATACCACCAGTGTGGCTTGACGCATCGCAGATTGAAAGCAGATATCGGGCTTTTCTAAGCCGGCTCCCTGCGTTAAACACGTCTGAACAGGCGGAACTGATAACGGTATTAGCCAAAGTGCTAGCTGCATTCTCATTATCTGGCTCGTCATTCGACTATTTTTCTTATCGTTATGATCTTGAGAACGCGACGATCCTTGAGTTGTACGAAACACTGTTCCAATGGATGCAACGCCTGCCAGCGTCGCATCGGGGCGCGCCGATCGGCGCACTAGCCAATCGAGTATCGATGCTGCCAGAGGCACAAAGGCCAGTGTACTTCGCTCATTTGCGGCATTTGACGCTGTCACTGCCGGATCATCAACTAGGCAGCGCGTTACGCTACCTGCCGGGCGCTTTAGTACGGGTGATACCACCCAATCAGCAGGCGTATGAGCTTTCGCTGCTCGAACCCGCCCTGCAGCGCGTGCCGCCTGCGCAGCGCGCATTAGCGACACTCGGGCTGCTTGAAGAAACACCGCAGTTGAACGACGCACTGTCAAAACAGGTCTGGCAGCGCGCAATGCGCTTGCTCGATGGCAGCAATGGACCCGACATCGTGAAAGTAATCCACCGTATACACATCATTGGGCTGAGATCAAATCAGCAGCAATGGGAGGATGCGAGAACCGAAATCAAGGCCTTTTTCGAGCGTAACCGGTTTGACGAGGCTACGCGCAATGCGATGCTGAACGCTCAGAATTATGATTTGTTCCGCGATTATCCGATACAGATACAGTAATTTGGCCCGCGGCAGCCGCGCGCATACGAAGCGCCCTAGCTGCTAAGACAACGCGCGCTTCAATAAGGCGTCACTGAAGCGCGTCTGCGCTTGACTCCGTCAGCCGTTGCATCGCCACGTCTCGGTACCGGGCATGGGTTCCGCAGCCCATTTAGTTTAATCCCGCTTCCTTCGCCGCCACCAGAAATGTGCCACTGCCGGCGAATAGGTCACACACGACGCCATCCGCAGGGGCCAACCGCACAATTTGGCGCGCGAGTTCAAGCGGCTTTTCGGTCAGGTGCCGCTTCGGCAGGCCGAGCGCACAGGGACGCACATCCGGCGTATATACATCGCGCTGACGGATCACCCCTTTGCTCGCCCACGCGCGCTGGTCCATGTTGTCGCACTTAACATCCTCATACACCGTCTTGGTATCACTGCCGATGTATTTTTGCATCGGGGACTGTGCACGCGTGCCCGCATGCAGACCACCTGATGAGTACGGCGGATCAGTGAGAACCCTATCGATCGACTGATCGAGCAATTCGCGCGCAAAGTGCAGTGCATCGCTCGAATGCAGTTGATTCACGATCTCGGACAGCGCATTGGAACAGGCAGGGATAGAGGTAGAACTTATGCAGATCAAGCGATAACGCGGCAAGGCCGCATTGTCTGATCGGTTTACGTGCCGCGGCACGATGCGTTGGCTGTGTGGGCCGCCACGACATAGGCCAATGCGTGCACCGCGCTCTCGTGCCCGGCAACATGGGCGATATGGATGCCAACGAAATCTGTCGCCTAATCGTCAACCTGATCCGCAAGGGCGTGGTGCTGGACGTCAATTGCGCGAGTTGCCCGCCGACCTGCCGTGTCGCGGTCGGTGACGCGACCGATGCGCAGGACGCAGGCTTGCAGACCAACTGGATCCCGTGGATGACGCTCGCGGCCAGCACCACGCGCGAGTGGCTGCCGCCGGCCAAGGGCGAGCAAGTGCTGCTGCTGTGCCCGATGGGCGACCCGGCGCAAGGCGTCGCGCTGCGCGGGCTGTTCTCCGACATCATCGACACGCCGTCACGCGATCCGGCCGTACACACGCGCGTGTATCCGGATGGCGCACAGCTC
>NZ_JAHKSP010000002.1:0-976 GCF_021733735.1 Mycetohabitans sp. B2 | reverse complement strand
CGACACGCCGTCACGCGATCCGGCCGTACACACGCGCGTGTATCCGGATGGCGCACAGCTCACGTACGACCATGCGAGCCACACACTGAGCGCCACGTTGCCTGACAGCGCCTGCGTGCAAATCGTGTCGCCCGCTTGCGTCACCGTGTGCACCGACGAGGCCGCGATCGTCGCCAACCGCATCACGCTCGACGCCGAGCAAACCACCTGCACCGGTGCCCTGCTCGTCCAAGGTCCATTTGCGTTCGAATCGGGTATGACTGGACGTAGCGGCCAAGACAGCGGAGCCGGCGCAACGATGACCATCGATGGGCAGGCTCACTTCACCGGCGACGTTACGTCACAAGGCGTGAGCCTGCCACGCCACACGCACCGCGATCAGGGCGACGGGCAACTGGTGAGCGCACCGCAATGAAAGGCATGCACGCGACCACGGGCCGCACCGTTACCGGCTTGGCGCATTTGCACCAGTCGATTGCGCGCATCATCACCACGCCGCTGGGCACGTGCATTCAGCGCCGTACGTTCGGCTCCGACATGCTAGAACACGTTGACGCGCCCAACAACGGCACGACGCGCACGCGGCTGTATGCGGCCATCGCCACCGCGCTGATGCGTTGGGAACCACGACTGATTCTCACGCGCGTGCAGCTGAGCAGCGAGCCCGCCGAGAGGCGAGCCGGCATGCAAACGGTCGATATCGAAGGCATGACGGCCGAGACCGACGAAGCGTTCAGTGTGCGTGTGCCGATTTCCGCTTCGGGTTCGGGAAGCCGCGCATGAGCACCACACCGATCGACCTGTCGCAGCTGCCCGCGCCCGATGTGATCGAGCCACTCGATTACGAAACGCTGTTTGCGCAACGCAAGGCGCAGCTGATCGCACTGTACCCCCTTGAAGAGCAGGCCGACATTGCTGCAACGCTCGCACTCGAGTCCGAGCCGATGGTCAAGCTTTTGCAGGAAAGCGCGTACCG
>NZ_JAHKSP010000001.1:0-144662 GCF_021733735.1 Mycetohabitans sp. B2 | reverse complement strand
CTGCAACGCTCGCACTCGAGTCCGAGCCGATGGTCAAGCTTTTGCAGGAAAGCGCGTACCGCGAACTGGTGCTGCGCCAGCGCGTGAACGATGCGGCGCGCGCGCTGCTGCTCGCGTATGCGAGCGGTGCCACGTTGGACCACCTAGGCGCCCTGTTCGATGTCAAGCGGCTGCTCATTTGCGCTGGTGACCCGGAAACTAGACGCGATCCGGTGTATGAGGACTGCGACGATTACCGCGAGCGTATCCAGCTCGCGCCACGCGGCTTCTCAGTCGCCGGCCCGCTTGATGCGTATGTTTTCCACGCGCGCTCGGCCGATGGCCGCGTGCTGTCGGCCGATGCGTACAGCCCATCGCCGTGCGTGATGGTTGTCACGATCCTATCCCGCGAAGGCGACGGCACGGCCAGCGATGAGCTACTTACCGTCGTGCGCGAAGCGCTCGAGAAGAAGCGCCCGCAAACGGACGAAGTGATCGTGCGCAGCGCCAAGATTATCCCCTACACGATTCGTGCCACGCTGAAGTTTTTCAGCGGACCGGACCGCGCGGTGGCGCTGGCTGAAGCGAATCGGTGCACCACGCAATTCGCGCGTGAAATGCATCGCATCGGCCGTGAGGTCACGAAAGACGGGTTGTATGCGTCGATGCGGGTGGCCGGCGTCCAAAAGGTGTTGCTCGACACCCCTGCTGACGGCGTACCAGTAGCCCACGATGAAGCGGCCTATTGCACTGGCATCAAGTTGATCGACGGTGGGGTGGCCAATGAGTGAGCTGCTGCCACCGAACGCGACGCGACTGGAGCGGCGTCTTGCGACAACGAATGCGCGCCTGTCAGACATCGCGGTACCGCTGGGCACGCTGATGAACGCCGATACGGTGCCGCTCACGCTGCTGCCGTGGCTGGCTTGGCACTTGGGCGTTGACACGTGGAAGGACTACTGGCCCGAATCGGTCAAACGCGCGCGTGTGCGCGCTGCGATTCACATTGCTCGCCACAAGGGCACGGCCGAAGCCGTACGGCAAGTATGCGCGTCGTTTGGCGCCCATGTCGCGATGCGTGAATGGTTCGAGCAGACACCGCGGGGCAAGCCCGGCACGTTCGAGATTGTCATGACCGTGGGCGAGCGCGGCGACCTCCCCTGCACGGCACAGTACGTAGCCGACATCATCGCTGAAGTGGATTGTGTCAAGCGCGGCAGTGCGCACTACACCATTACGCAGCACATGGTGCGCACAGGCTCAGTCGGTCTGCGCGCAGCCACCCACCTTGGACTGTACCGGCGTCTTTCTCTTTGCGATAACTAACGATGGCAGGCACCCCGATTACCGTATCTGAGGCTTTCCGGGCCGCGCTCGTGAGCGGCAACCATCAGGGCACCGTCGCACACACGGTCACGCACATCGGTCTGTGCACCGCCGCGTTCGACGCCTCCGGCGCCGCGCTTAAGCAACTGCCGCACGAACTCAAACGCATCGACACGTTTGGTGGCCAGCACGTTGACGCAGCCACAATCCACATCACGATACAAGACAACTCGCCCGACCAGTACGCGCTGTACGGGTTCGGGTTGTATCTGGAAGACGGCACGCTCGCCGCGTACTACAGCCAGCCGGCGGGTGACGGGCCGATCATGGAGAAGTCCCCGGCTGCGACGCTGCTGCTTTCGACCGATATCCAGTTCACGACGATCGACGCCGGCACGCTCGGGTTCGAGTCCGCGTCGTTTGTGAACCCACCGGCCAGCACCGAGCACCAAGGCGTGATCGAGATCGCGACGCAAGCCGAAGTCGATGCGGGCGAAGACGACACGCGCGCCGTGACGCCGCGCACGGCGAACGCGCGGTATGCCCCGCGTGAATGGGTGCTCCGCCATGCGTTGCCGCTGCGTGACGCGCTGGAGCAGAACGTCGATCTGAACACCGTCACGTCAACGGGTATCTACCTGCAGCCCTACACCAGGGGTGCGAGCGTCGAGTTGAACTATCCAGTTGCGTTCGCCGGCAAACTACAAGTCTATGCGCTCTACTGGACAGCCTACCAGACCTACACGGTCTTCAACAGTGGCATCAGCTATACGCGTGTGCGCTACGACCGGACATGGAGCCCTTGGCGCCGAGTGCTGGATGATGGCTCGGACGTCGTGGTAAGCGGCATCGGTGCATTCTGCGGCGCCGTGGGGGACGCGTCGTTACGCACAGCGGCCACCGGCGTGGTGCTCGGCGCGAACGCGGGGGGCGATCTCGTCTTCAAATACACCGAGGCACCGACCCATCACAAGCTGTGGGACATTAAAACTGGCGCGAACGCTTTCGAATGCCGGGCAGTAAACGACGGATGGACCGACGTGAACCGCTGGCTGATCGTCACCCGCGCCGGCCTCGACATCTCGACGGTGGGACTGGCCACAGACGGCGGGCGCGTGCTGATCGGCGAAGGCGCCACCGACGATGGGGCGAGCGCGCTACAGGTGGCCGGTACCGCCACAGCGGCCACGCCGCCGACAGGCGACGTGTCGCACAAACTCGCCACGACGCAGTTTGTCGCCAACGCGATCAGCGAGGCGACCATCGGTCAAATCATCATCGAAGCGCGCACGAGCGTACGGGCAGGCTGCCTGAAACTGGCGGGCGTGTTGATCCAGCGGGACGACTATCCGCAATTGTGGACCTACGCGCAGAGCTGTGGCGCGCTCGTGTCCGAAGACGAATGGCCCGATAACCCGGGATGCTTTTCGACCGGCGACGGTGAGACGACGTTTCGTATCCCCGAGGTGCGCGGCGAGCATCTGCGCTTTTGGGATGACGGGCGCGGCGTTGATTCGGGCCGTGGCATCGGCACGTGGCAGGACAGCCAGAACCGTGCGCATGCGCACGCCGCGACGGCATCGGTCGAAGGTGACCATGTGCACGGCGCCTGGATGGATGAGCGAGGCTGGCACATCCACGCTGTCCACGACCCAGGCCACAATCACACAACAGAAGTGCCATACGGCGGCGGTCACTCACATTTCCGGTCAGTAGTCGGCCCTTATGGAATCGAGGGTTACTACAACACGCATCACACCCTTACAGGCATCTCAATCCATGGTGACGGCAACCACATCCACAACGTTGGCATTGGCAGCGCAGGGAACCACTCTCACACGATCACAGTAAATGACGACGGTGGCACAGAAGCACGCCCGCGCAACATCGCCCTGCTCGCGATGATCCGCGCCTACTAATTGCGATAAAGGTCACCCCCTATGCTGATCCACCAATACGACCACCAAACCGGCCAATACGTCAGCAGCCGCCTGGCTGACCCGGACCCGATCAATCCAACGCGTTGGCTCATCCCGTCTTGCTGCACCGACGTGCCACTGCCGGAGCGCCAGCGCAATCAATGGCCATTTTTCCGCGACGGTGCATGGGTGCTGCTGCCCGACTTTCGCGGCCAGCGCTTGTTCCGCAAAGTCAATGGCGCGGCGGCGGAAATCCTTGCCCCGGGCATCACTGCCGACGACGCGGGACTCACGCCCATCCCGCGCCCCGGTGACGAATATGTGTGGACAGACGACGGCTGGCAGATCGATCCGCGCATCGTCGCGCAGCGCGAGCGCGACGCGGCAATGCGCGAATTTGACCGGCGCATGAGCGAAGCGCAGGCGGCCAACGCGGGCAAAGCCGATGCGTATGCAGCGGGCTTGCTATCCGACGAGCAGGTGGCGCTCTTTAAGGCATGGAGCCATTACCAGATGGAACTCGTCCGCGTGGTCAATGCCGACGACTTTCCGGCCCACGTCCAATGGCCGTCGCCCCCGGATGAACAGGCCATTGTCACCAAAGCGCTATCGGAGCGCGTGCTCTCGCAGGTGCACGAGCAAAAAGCACATCGCGCGTCACACTACGCCGCGCAACATGCCGATGACGCGTCGCTCAACGACGAGCTGGTGCCTGGGCTCGATACGGACAACGCCTCCACGCCCGATGTCTCCGACCGCGAATAACCGACCACTCTTAATCCAGAACTTGCCCCCTAGGCTCCCTTAACCCATAACTTGCCCCAGGAGTATTTGACATGCCGCAGGACTACCACCACGGCGTACGCGTGCTTGAAATCAACGCAGGCACCCGCCCCATTCGCACCGTATCCACCGCTGTTGTCGGCCTAGTGGCCACCGCACCGGATGCCGACCCGAACGCGTTTCCACTCGACACCCCCGTGCTCGTGACCAACGTACAACAAGCCGCCGGCCAAGCCGGTACGCAAGGCACACTCGCCCGCACGCTGGAAGCAATCGCCGCGCAAAGCCAACCGGTCACGATTGTCGTGCGCGTTGCCGAAGGCAAAGACGAAGACGAAACGCAAACCCATGTGATTGGCGGCGTCAACGCAGCCGGCCAGTACACTGGCATGCAGGCGCTGCTTGCCGCGCAAGCGAAATTCGGCGTCAAGCCGCGCATTCTCGGCGCACCTGGCCTGGATACCCAAGCAGTCGCCACCGCACTGGGCACCCTGGCGCAAAAGCTGCGCGGATTCGCGTACGTCGGCACCCACGGCGCGCAGACCAAAGAAGACGCCACCGCGTATCGCAGGCGGTTCAGCCAGCGTGAAATGATGGTGCTTTGGCCGGATTTTCTCGCGTGGGACCCGACCACGAATGTGCCGGACACGCTCGCGGCGAGTGCCGTGGCGCTTGGACTACGCGCCAAAATCGACGAATCTGTCGGCTGGCATAAAACCTTGTCCAACGTCGGCATCAACGGCGTGACAGGCATTAGCCGCGATGTGTTCTGGGATCTGCAGGACCCCGCCACGGACGCCGGTTACTTAAACGAGCAACAAGTGACCACGTTGATCAACCAAACCGGCTACCGGTTTTGGGGATCGCGCACCTGTTCCGATGATCCGCTGTTCGCGTTCGAACACTATACGCGCACGTCGCAGGTGCTGGCCGATACGATGGCCGATGCGCATCTGCTGTACGTCGACAAGCCGCTGCATCCTTCGCTCGTGCGTGACGTGATTGAGGGCATCAACGCGAAATTTCGTGAACTGATTGCGCACGGCTATCTGCTTGGCGGCTCGGCTTGGTACGACGAAACCGTGAACACGCCAGAAACGATGAAGGCAGGCAAGCTGGCCATCGATTACGACTACACGCCGGTTCCGCCCATCGAAAACCTGACACTGCGCCAACGCATCACCGATCGTTATCTTGCCGACTTCGCGTCGCGCGTAGTTGCCTAAAAGGAGTCCCCCATCATGAGCATGCCTCGCAAACTGAAAGGATTTAACTTATTTCACAACGGCACAAATTTCGCCGGCCAAGTCGCGGAAGTCACGCTACCCAAGCTCACCCGCAAAATGGAGGACTACCAGGGCGGCGGCATGAGCGGGCCGATTAAGATCGACTTCGGGCAAGAACCCATTCAGATCGAATGGACCTGCGGCGGCTTGATGCGTGACGTCCTCGCTCAATACGGCATCATGCAACACGACGGCGTGTTGCTACGCTTTGCCGGCGGCTATCAAGCCGAAGACACGCCAAGCGTCGATGCGATCGAGATCGTGATCCGGGGCCGCCATTCGGAAATCGATCCTGGCACGGCAAAGGCAAAGGAAGACACCGCGTTCAAGGTCACCACCGTTGCGAGCTATTACAAATTGTCGATCAATGGCGAAGACATTATCGAAATTGACCTCATCAACATGATGGAAAACATTAACGGCAATAATCTGCTCGCGCCGCTGCGCATGGCAGTGGGCCTGTAATGCGCTTGGCCCGCGCGTGGATCGAAAGCGGGCCTCATTCCCTCTTGACGCAGCACACGGAGTCCCACGTGAAACACGCCCCCACATCGGATAACGAACGCAGCGCAGCTCCGAATCAGGACACACTGCTCACATCGAATCATGAATGCAGCGCAGCCCCCATTCAGGACACACTGCGCAACGATTCCACCCATTCGAACACGCATACGTTAGATACGCCACTGGTACGCGGCAACCAGACCCTTGACGCGATCACGTTGCGCAAGCCGACTGTTGGCGAATTGCGCGGCGCATCACTGTCCGATCTGATCAATCTAGAGGTGGCCGCGCTGCAAAAGGTGCTTCCCCGTATTAGCTCACCGACGCTCACCGAGCACGATGTGGCCAACCTCGATCCAGCAGACCTCATCATGCTAGGAGGCATTTTTGCGAGTTTTTTGATGCCGAAGGCCGTCAAATCGAAACTGGACTCCCCGAGCGCGTAGAAGACCCGATGGCCGACATTGCCACGGTGTTTGGCTGGACGCCGGCGACGATGCAGGACTTTAGCATCACGGAATTGATGGACTGGCGTGAGCGAGCGCGCCAACGCAGCACGAGCGAATAGCGATGGACCCTACCCAAAACCTGCGTGTGATGGCTGACATGGTTGAGAAGCTTACCCAGCCGCTCAAAGCTGCGCTCACCGGTCGCCGCGGCGTGGCGCGCTCGCTCAACGACACGCGGCGCGCGTTGGCCGAGATGGGCAAGACGCAACAGCACATTGCCCAGTTTCGCGCGTTGCGTGGCGCGTTGGCCGCTACCGCGTCGCAGCTTGATGTCACCCGCGCGCGCGTCACGGCGCTCGCCGCTACGCTGCGCGCGGGCGGACCGCCGTCGCGCCAGATGCTGGCCGAGTTTCATCAAGCCAAGCGCAGCGCCGCGCAGCTGGCGACCGTGCATGACGCACAAGTCGCGCGCGTGCAGGCGTTGCGCAGCCAGCTGGCGCACGCAGGCGTGAGCACCCGCCAGCTCGTGCACCACGAACGCACGTTGCGCGCGAGTATTGCGTCAACCACCGCGTCAATGAACCAGCAGCTCAGCAAGCTTGATGCGCTCAATGCACGCAAGAAGCGCCTCGCCGAAGTCCGCCGGCATCGGCATGACACAGGCAGGATGCTTGATGGATCTGCCCGTTGGCGCGCGGACGAGGACCCCATCGATTATCTGCGCCTCAAGTTGGGTCGTGCCCGTCATTGGCTCAGCGAAGCGATACACGCTGAGCGCGAGGCCATGCGCATTGATGTCCTCGGCGCAGGCCAGCCTGTCAGCGCAAACGCGATGACATTTGCCCGTGAAATGAAGACGGTGGGCGTTTCGATCAGCGAACGCTTGACGATGATGCGCAAAGCGCTGCCGATTCTTGGCAACGAGCACGATGCCCAAATGGCTCTGCCGGCCCTGTCAAAAGTGAAGTTTTTGAACGAAGTCATGTTTGACGCCGACGACGCGCGCGCGAACACACAAACTTTCATGACCATGCTGCCGATCATTCAGCAGCGCGGCAGCATGCGGCACATCTCGACCTTTGAGCGTGAGGCGAGCACGATGCGGCAGATGCTCACCGCAACCCAAGCACGGGTTGGCGTTGACCAGTGGCGCGCGTTTATACAAGCCGGCGGTGCCGCGGCCAAGCAGTTGCGCGACGACGCATTCTTCTTTCAAATGGAGCCGCTGATTGACGCCATGCATGGCCACGCGGCCGGCGCCGGACTGACGGCCGCATACAACCATCTCTACGAGGGTAAGACCACGCCGGCGGCCGCCAAGCAGATGATTGCGCTGGGCCTACTTAACCCAAAGAAGATCGAGTACACGAAGCTTGGCGCGATCAAAGCGTTCCAGCCCGATGCGCTGGCCGGCAGTGAGATTCTTAAAGCGTCGCCGTTTGAATGGCTTGAACAAGTGCTGTTACCGAAGCTGCGGGCCCACGGTATCACGGACCCTGACAAGATCAAGAACGTCATTCCGACGATTCTGCCCGATCGTGCCGCCGCAGAATTCTTCTCGACCCTGTACAGACTGCGTACGGCGATCCACCACAATGCGCAGTTAGGCGTGGGCATAGACGGGATCGACGCGCTGCATACCAACGCACTACAGATTACAAGAGGCCGCGAGGTGGCCGCGCTCGCCCAGTTGCGCGATCTGATGCATGAAACCGGGCAGCACATTTTACCGATGTACAACGAGGCACTGGCGTACACCACTGCGTTGACTGAGAAGTGGCTAACCTTCATGCGCGAGCACCCAGCGCAAAGCAAGGTGGTCGTTCAAGCGCTTGCCGGCGTCGCCGCGATACTGGCCGCCATCAGCACGTTGAGCGTCGCGCTCGCCGGCATACTTGCGCCGTTAGCCATCATCAAATACAGCCTCGCGACGCTCGGTCTACAAGGCGGCACCCTGTCACGCCTACTCGGCACGTTGCTCAAAGCGTGGCGGCTCCTGGGACACGGCATCATGCTCGTCGGTCGCGTGCTGCTGGCGAATCCAATCGGCTTGGCAATCACTGCCATTGCGTTCGCTGCCTTCCAAATTTATCGGTATTGGGGACCCATTCAAGGCTTTTTTAGCGACTTGTGGGAGCGGGTTCAGCAAACATTCGACGGTGCCCTATCTAACCTCACCGCACGGATCGGTCAGTGCTCGCCGCTATCCCTGTTTAAACAGGCGTTCACAGCGGTACTGCAATGGTTCGATTCCGACCTGCCAGCAACATTCTGGGAGTTCGGCGCAAAGCTGATGTCGCAGTGGGTGACCGGTATCCGAAGCCAACTTGCCGCCGTTAAGGAGACGATCACCGAGGTCGCCAACAGGACGGTCGAATGGTTCCAGGACAAGCTTCGCGAGCTTGGCGCTCTCCTGCGTTGGGCATGCAACGGCGGCCTTATGGAAATCGGCACGTGGTTCATCGACGGGTCGCCCATTGGCTTGTTTTATCGGGCGTTCGCGGCCGTGCTGCAATGGTTCGGCATCGATTTACCGAAGAAATTTTCTCAATTTGGTGTGAATGTGATGTTGGGGTTGGCCAACGGGATCAAGAGTCAACTGGGGGCCGTGAAAGACGCGATCACCGAGGTGGCCAACAGTACCGTCACGTGGTTCAAAGAACGGCTTGGCATGCATAGTCCAAGCCGCATCTTCGGCGAGCTTGGCGGCTTCATCGGTCAGGGCGCGGCGCGCGGCATCGAAGGCGAGCAATCGCGCGTCGCCCGTGCGGCGCTGGCGCTGGCGAGCGTGGCCGCCAGCGCGTTTGCCGCGCCGGCCGTGGGGGCAAGCGCATTTTCCACGTCAGCTTTCGGCGCAGCGGTTGTCAATCAGTCGACCGTACCGTTCGTGCGCGCCAGCGTGCCGATCGATGCCCGTGCGTCTGTCACACGCGCCTCTGCCGCGGCCAGCGCCGAGCCCATTGCGTCATCGATCGTCATTCATGTTCATCCGCCGGCCGGCGCGGATACGGCCGACATCGCGCGCATGGTGCGTGCGGAATTCGAGCGCGCGCAACGAGCGAAGTTGTCACGCGCTGGCTCGCGGCTGTCCGACTAGGGTAAGGAGCCACCACCGATGATGATGTCGCTCGATCAGTTCGTGTTTGGACTGAAAACCGTACCGTATCGTGAATTACAGCGCCAGCGTAGTTGGAAACATCGCACGACCTCGCGCGTAGGCGCACGCGACGGCAGTCAGTACACCGGTATCGGCGAAGATACGATTACGTTGAACGGTCTGCTTGCGCCGGATAACGGCATCGGTACCACCGCCTCGTTGGCGCAACTGGTGCGCATGGCCGACGCCGGCCACGCGTACGTGCTAGTCGATGGCATCGGCCACGTGTATGGCGCATTCGTCATCGACAGCCTAAGAGAGACGGCAAGCTATCACACCCGGGCTGGTATCGCGCGACGCATCGAATTTAGCCTGACCATCAAGCGCGTGGACGAGCGGCAACTGGCGAGCGTGCATGACGCGATCTCGAGCCAACGCGTGACAAATGAGCAATGAGCGGACCCCGAGGCACGCGTATGCAACCGCAGCCGGACTATCGCATCACGCTGGACGGACGCGACCTGTCGCGCGTCATCGCCCCCCATTTGGTGAACCTGACACTGTCGGAGTCGCGCGCCGATGAAGCCGATACGGTTGAACTCGTGCTGGACGACTCTTGTAATACCTTTGCGGTCCCGAAGCGCGGCGCGCTGATTCACGTCGCGATCGGATGGACGGGTGAGCCGCTGGTGGATAAGCACTCGTTCACGGTGGACGAAATCGAGCATAGCGGCGCACCGGACCTGCTCACGATCCGTGCACGTTCGGCCTCGATGACGAACGCACTGCGCGAGCGGCGCGAGCATAGCTGGCATCACCAGACGCTGGGCTCGATCGTCCACACGATCGCAGCGCGCCATGCGTTAAAGCCCACCATCGCCGATGCGCTCGCGCCCATCACAATCGCACACATCGATCAGACACACGAGTCAGACATGTCGTTTCTCACGCGCTTGGCCAAGCGCTACGACGCGGTGATGAACATCAAGGATCAGCATCTGCTTTTGATGCCCATTGGTAGCGGCACGACGGCAAGCGGCAAGCCACTGCGCGACATTGTGCTCACGCGTGCAAGCGGCGATCAACACCGATATTGCATCGTGCAACGTGAATCGTACACGGCGGTGCGCGCATATTGGCATTCAAACGGTCAGGCCAAGCGCCGGTCGGTCCTCGTCGGCGATGACAATAGTCGCAGCATCAAAGTGCTGCCTGAAGACTACCCAAGTGAAGCCGAGGCCCGTGCCGCAGCCCAAGCCGAGCACGCGCGCGCGCAGCGCTCACAGGCGACGCTGAGCTACACGCTCGCGCATGGTCGTGCTGAGCTTTTTGTGGAAGTGCCCATCACGCTTGCTGGGTTTAAGCCAGAGATCGACGCGACGCCGTGGCTGATCAAGCAAGTGACGCATACGATCGGTGAGACGGGATTCACGTCAGCACTTGAGCTGGAGGTGCGCAGTGGTCCAGCGACCGCGTAGCCTCGTGCGCACGCGCGCAAAGACCGGCCGTAACCGTGGCAACGAAGATGGGCGCCGCGTCAATGGACTGCAGCGGCCCACCCCCAACTCACCTAACGATCCATGCGATACGGTCGCCGTCGCCACGCCGCGGTATGGGATGTGCGATGTGTGATGGTGATGTGCGGGCACCTTGATACCGCGAGGCGACGCAATCAATCGTTTGGGTATTAGCCTATCGGTCTATATGACTATTGGTCTATATGACTATCAGCCTATATGACTATAGACCTATACGACTATCGGCTTATATCACTATCGGCTTATGACTATCGGCCTATATGCCACCACGAGAAAGCGAGCCGCTTCGCATATCGCAGTAGCCCAGCGCATCGCCGATGTTTAAGCTGACCGCTGGCGTCGGGTCGCGTGCAGCCGCCCACGCAAGTCGCACCCGGCGCATTGTCGTGCGGCGTCAATGCATCGCGCACATTACGTAGATTTTCCATCGCTTCGAGCGCGGTCTCCAGGACGAGTCCGACTGACTTCATCGCGTTATCAATTTCGGCGCGAGCGTCGCGGCACACATCGTCGCGCTCATCCAAGTAAAATCGCGTTGACAGCATCGGAGCGCAAGCGCCCGCATGGCGCTCAGCATTCGTAGCGGTTGCATCCGCGCCATGACTGCGCTTTGGATTTCTATACATTCTTCCAAACTCCTATTTAGCGCTTACAAATAGGGCCGCCTTGCACGAAGCAACGCCTCGAAATAGACGCCCCTCGACTCGCTGAATCAGGCACAGCGGAGCGGAACTGTAGACGCTCCTTATTCAGTCTCATCACGGTGAACGGCTAGAGGCGACAGATAGATACGGAAGCGAAAATACTGTTTGCGACTGAGGGCAGTGACCAGCCCTGAACCCAAGCGACAACGCATGGCCGCGTCGCGCGCGCGATATCACTTATTCGATTTTTTTGCTCTTGCGGCACGCTCGGCGCGCAATCGCTTGATGTGCGCGATGGCCCGCTCGATGTTCTCGGCAGTGCGCTGATCGAACGCTGCGCGCCGATGCTCGGCTAGACGTTTCGCGCGACGCGGAACGGCAGACACAAGCATCGCACTCGAATTGAAGCAAGTGGACAAAAACGCGTGTAATGCTGCCTTGCCTGCTTCATTGAGTGCTCTGTAGCTTTCAATCAACTCCTGTTCTTCGGTGTCGAATTCGCTGCTTGTCGCTGCTTCACCCGCTTCGTCAGAAGCCTGTCTTGTGCCCCTCAATACATAGAGCAGGTCAACGCCAAGTTCCGCCACCGCGCTCAAATACTTGGCATCGGGCGACCTTTCGTCCGATTCATAGTGGGATTGAGCACGCCGCAGGACTCCCCCGATCGCCGCAAATTCCTCCTGGCTGAGCCCAAGCCGTAAACGCTCTTCCCGGAGACGCGCGCCTATTGTGTTCATTTGCACCCATAATATATTGACGAGCCTTTTTGGTCGCATTACACTAGGTTAACCGTAATGCAAGACTAGGCATCAAAGTATACCGATCATGACTACCGTTAAAGGCCCGCGCCGCTCCCCGCGCGGCGCATTGTCGGGTACATCCGTGTACGTAGGGCTCACGCCTCTTGAGCGCGCGGAGCTTGAGCAGATCGCAGCAGCACGTCACCGTTCAATCTCCAGCATGGCGCGCGAATTGATTTGCATTGGCAAGCGTCACGTTCAAGACGACCCTGGGTCTTCCGTTCCTAACACTGGCCCATGAATCGAGTCGCACGCATGTCTGCCAAGCTAAAACATGTTTTTAGCCATGGGCACGAGCGCACCCTGTATCTCGTATCGAGTGAGACGAAATGCGAACACTGAACCGTTGTCCACATTGCCGTACACGCGCCAAAGCGCGCAGCAGCCGTGAAATGTCGCTGACGTTTCGCGAAGTAACCTACCAGTGCGATAACCCCGATTGCGGCCACACGTATATTGTCAATATGGAGTTTGCGCGCACTTTGTCGCCCTCCGCGATGCCGGACTTGTCGCTGAGCTTGCCGCTGTCATCACACGTGCGCGAGCGCCTGGCGCAGCAACTTAAGCTACCCGTCTCGATTTAAACACTGTCTCCAGTTCCCCTCGTATCGCCCCTATAGGGTGCGAGGGGCTTTCTTTGCCCAAAAAAGGAGTTTGCATGGCGACCCTGGCTGCTACCCCGCTTGTTCTGCCATTTGATCCCGCATCGTTGCCAATGGAAAAGCGCTGTGAATATCTACACAAGCTTTGGAGCGCCGATGTCGATCCATTTGTGTTCGTCGGTATTGCCCGCCGGCTGGGCTACGGGCTGTGCTGTCACTGGGATATCACAGCCGATATGCCGTTACTCGCGCCTGACCTCAGGATCCTCCACTAAAGAGGTCAATGGCTGATTTGCTTTTTTTCTTCTAATTTAAGAAGAAGTACTAAACATTGTAAAGGTATTGTCCAGCCATGATGTTTCAAGGTAATGCTAACCATCTCAAATGGCGTTGCTGAGCCTCGCGAAATTGTCAACGACTAACAGGCCTGCGCACGATGACAGGAACGCATCGTCATCTGGCTCACCGTCGCTGTGCCACGGCGAGCGATCTAAGACATAACACCGCCATCACAAGCACGACTGTGAACATTGAGCACCAACACGTGCACGTTTGTCACGGATTCAATGACGCAATAAGGGCCGCGCTACGGTGGAGCGGGACGTGCAACGGCTGCCATTGAGTGAAGAACAACTTTGGGAAGACTCCGACATGAAGGGATGACAAAGGACGAACGGCACACCGCGATCGCTGTAGCGGCTAGCACCGTTGGCGTCGATTGCGATCAGGTCAGTTTGGCACGCTAACGCACGCTTGTGAGATATGTCACCGTGCCAGGCCATTGACCAACACGCGTATCGCCAGCCAGCTGCGCGCTAAGCGCTGTCATTTTGCGCGCCAACGATTGGCCATGCGCGCGATACCCCTTTGCCTGAACCTGAGCAACACGCGTAACGATGGCATCACTTGACGAATTGAAACGACTGATTGATTTACACGACCTTGCCAATCGGCTCGGGCTCAAACGCGGCCACGGCGGTGACAAGGCACTGTATCACTCGCCGTTGCACGAGGACAAGAACCCGTCACTGTCCATTTACGTCAACCACGCCAAATACGGCACGGGCTGGCGTGACCATAGCGCCAACGTCGGTGGCTCCTGCGTGGATCTGGTGATGCACGCGCGTGGCGGCAGCGTGGCCGATGCCATTCGCTACCTGCACGACGCTTATGCGATTCCCATTGAGCGGCCAGCCCAGTTGGAGCGTCGCGAGAAGTCGAGCGTTGAATACATCGCCGAGCGCTGCTTGAGTGCACGCGAGCGTGTGCGCGAATACTTGGGTCGTCGTGGCATTTCAGATGCCGCGATGACGGCGGCCATCAGCGCCCGCACGCTTGGCTTCAATGACTGGACAAGCGCCAAGATTCCAGCCGGCGAAGTAGGCCACGGTGGGCCGGCCGCCGCGTTCATTGTCCGGGCCCCGGACGAGCGCCACATCGTGGCCGTGGATATGCGTTACGCTGATCCGGCTTTGAACGGCCACGTCAAGGCACAAACGCAAGGTGACAAGTCTGGCTACGGTTGGACGGCCGATGCGCGCAAGCTCGACCGGGCCAAGCGCGTAATCGTCGTTGAGAGCGCAATCAATGCCCTGTCGATCGACACCTGCGACATACCGGGCACCGCCGCCTTCGCGCTACGCGGGCTCGCCAACGTTGACCGGATCGACTTTGCCTTCTTGCGCGGCAAGCAAATCGTGATTTGCCTGGACAACGATGAGCCATTCCCGAGCGACCACCCACGCGCCGGCCAGCGCCCCGGTCCGGAGGCCGCGTGGGCGCTGTATGAACGCCTCACCGCGTTAAACATCAGTGCCGTGCTCGTCGATCAGCGTCAATGGCTCGCGGATCTCGCCGACGGGGAGACGGAGCAAAAGCCAATTAATGACGTCAACGATTACTTACAGCTGCGCGGTCCGCGCGAGCTACAGCGCGCGCTCGAGCAGTACGAACCGTGGCTCATCGCCGGTCTGCCCGGCGATGACAGCCGCCGCGGCCGTGCGCGCGTCTTCCTGCCGTCGCACGACTTCGCACAATACTGGCGCTTTCGCGTGCGCCCTGACTTCACAAGCTATATCGCGAAAATGGAGCGTCATGAAGAGAGCGGTGTCGAGACGCCGGTGATGACCGACTTGTGCGGGTTTCGCATTGCCGGCATCTCGCGCGTGTGCGTCGCCAGCGCCAATTCGACGATGACGGGCGATCCCGACCAAGCACCCACGGTGTACTTTGCCGTATCGGTGCAGGCGCCGCGTCACGGCGCGACACTGATCCGCCGCGTGATGCTGGATGGCCAACTGCATAACACCGACCAGTGGGCCAAATTCGGACCGATTTGGGCGCCAGCCCCGTTCAAACGCATGGTCAACATTCTCGAGCGCGGCGCGGATCTCGGCGCACGCCAGGCGGCCAATTTTGTTGGGCTCGCGTGGCAAAACGGCCGTCTGATCGTCAACGAAGGACCAGACTGTTATTTTACGGACGCCGACAAGCAGTGTCCGTATCATAATCTGACGTTCCCGTCCGGGCCTGCGAGCGATGCACGTCGTGTGATTGCCGCCTATCAGCACACATTCAAGCAGAACGCCGCTGCCATGGCGCTCGTCTGGGCGCTGGGCGGCCACCTGAAGGCGCTGCTCGGCTTTTGGCCACACATGACGGTGCAGGCCGACAAGGGCGCGGGTAAATCGACGCTGATCAAGCGGCTCGAACGCACGCTGGCGTTCACGATGTTCTCCGGACAGAGCCTGCAAACGGAATTTCGGCTGCTCACGAGCATCAGCTACACCAGCCACCCGGTCGGATGGGAAGAAATCTCCGCGCGCGGCCAGGACGTGATTAATAAAGCTGTCGGGTTGCTGCAAGAGAATTACCAATACACCGTCACGCGCCGCGGTTCGGACATGACCGAATACCTGCTGTGTGCGCCCGTGATGCTGGCCGGTGAAGATGTGCCCGTGCGCAGTCTGCTCGGCAAGCTTGTGCGCACGACGCTGACCGGCAAGAAAGGCCCCATGCTGCCCGACGATCTGCCTCGCTTCCCGGTGCGTCAGTGGCTCGAATGCCTCGCTGGCCTCAATCGACGCGACGTACTGGAACAGTATCGCGCGGTGCGCGAGCTTGCGCTCGCCACCAGTCGCGCGAGTGGCGCCGACGACGGCGCATTGCGCATGGCTGGCAACTACGCGGCGCTTCTGCTCGCTTGGCGCTACCTGTGTGAATTCGCCGGGATGGACCGCAGCGAAGGCGCGTTCGAGCACGACCTGATTGCCGAGATGAACCACCATGTCGCCGAAACAAGCACTGATCGCGAACCGTGGATCTGGATTATGGAAACGGTGCTGTCCGAAATTGATGGCGGCCACTACAAGCATCCGTACACGTTCGACGTAGTCGATGGCCAATTGTGTCTGTTGCTGCGCACGGGCCATGCGATGGATCACATTGCGCACACCAGCAGCTTGCGCGAGAAATGGAACAGCCTGCCGGTGAAGTCGGACCGGGTGTTTAAACGCCAATTGCAACACGCAGGCGTCGTGGTCGGCGAAAAGGAAGTGGAGCGACGCATCTACATGCGCCGCGTACCGTATCTGACACCGGTGTCGCTTGAGCGGCTAGCCGGCTTCGGTCTGCATGTCTCGGTGCACGAAGATCTCGCGACCGACGCAGTGGAACAGCGCAGCCGCACATGACATGCGCTACCCAATCACACGACTCGCGCCGCGTTTTGTCGGCACGCACGGTGGCTGGCGGCAGAGTGGCCAGCGGCCCGGCCACTGTCGTGCCTGTACGAACCGTTCACGCACGTCGTCCCGGACAGGCAAGCCGACACGCGCTGGGCCATGCCGCCAACGTCAATCAATCGTGGATGTTAGACGTTGGTGAACGTAACCCATTGATTCTTGAAGGGATTGACACCATGAGTTGCCCCGTGTTTGCCATCAATGATGCGCGTTTTGCCACGAGTCCGTTTGGGACGGCTGACCCGCTGTCTTTTTTCTTCTTTTTCTTTAAATTATTGATAGAAAAGAAAAAACAAGCGTGCAAAGAAAAGGCACTAGCCGCCCAGGCGCGCCACGAGTCAGGCGTGCTTTGCCACCATTTCCCGACGCTGCCTATTTTTTAGGCCATGCGTTCCACCCGTCACATATGCGTAATTCATGGCATCGGATGGCGAACAATTCCTTTTAAATCAAAAATTTACTGACATGACCCAAGCTTACCCATGGATCCACGTGTACGCTGCGTGGGTTCCCCACCCTAGACCATTTTGGAGAGTAGCGGATGAAAACGATAGATCTGGTGCAAGCCGCAGCCCTACTTGGCGCGCATCCTGAGACCGTGCGCCTGAAAGCGAAGGCAGGCGAGTTGCCGGGCCGCAAGGTTGGCAAGCGATGGATGTTTTCGACGATTGCGTTGCAGCACTACCTTGCCGGAGAATGGATGCCACGGGTTGTGCAGAGCGATCGTCACGGAGAAGTGGAAAAATGTCGCTCTACAAACGAGATAGAAGTCCCAATTGGTACTACAAGCTATACCCGCCTGGAGGCGGAAAGCCGTTACAGGGCAGCACTGGCACCCGCGACAAAGCCAAAGCCCAGGAATTCCACGACCGCTTGAAGGCGAGCCTGTGGGATCGCGTCAAACTCGGTCACAGGCCGCACTATACGTGGAACGAGGCAGTATTGGAGTACGTTGCCGATCGCGAAGGCATGGCGAGCATCGAAACGACCAAAACACACCTGCGCTGGCTTGACAAGCACTTGTCTGGTGTACGTTTGGTTGACATCGATCGCGAGCGAATCGATGCGATCGCGCGCATTAAGCGCCAAGAACCGCGTGTCATCCGCACGCGTTACGGCGAGCAGGCGACGGGCCGCACGGTGAGCGAAGGCACCGTGCGGCGAGTCATCGGCGTACTCGTCGCTGTATTGAATGCCGCCGTCGAGCGCGGTTGGCTGGACCGCGCGCCGGTTCGCAAGCCCGTCAAGTTAGTGTCGAAACGCATTCGATGGCTCACCGCTGCTGAAGCCGACCGGCTACTCGCCGAGCTGCCGGAACATCTCGCGGACATGGCACAGTTCAGTCTCGAAACGGGACTGCGCCGCGCCAATGTCACGGGATTACAGTGGCCGCAGATTGACCTTGTGCGTCGTGTCGCGTGGATTCATCCGGACCAGGCGAAGGCGCGCAAGGCCATTACCGTGCCGCTATCCGACACGGCGGTCGCGGTGTTGCAACGCCAGTTACCGAAAAAGCGCAAGGTTGAACATGTTGAAAGCGTGTTTGTGTACCAAGGTGCGCCGGTGCGTCAGACAGCTACAGCGGCGTGGAAAAAAGCGCTCAAGCGCGCCGGCATCCGCGACTTCCGCTGGCACGACTTGCGGCATACCTGGGCGAGTTGGCACGTGCAGCGTGGCACGCCGTTGCAGGTGCTGAAGGAATTGGGCGGATGGCAAACGCTGGAGATGGTGCAGCGCTACGCGCACCTGTCGGCCGACCACCTGATGCAATGGGTGACGCCGCTCACGAAGCTACACGACGAACCGACAGGAACAACTGGACCGATTGAACCGACAATAGCGACGTGGCAGTCAATGCCTGCGTCGTCAACATGACTGCGTGGCGGTCAATGGCGTCTTGCTCCTCTGCGTCTGCCCCGCGATGGCGATCCACCAGCCCATTATTCGTCGCCGGCTAATTCACCGTAGCACAAGCTGTCTGAGTACAGCGCCGTTAAGTTAGCTTTGACAGCGTGTTCTGAATCTCTTCCAGCTTGGTCATCATATAGGAAACCTGGTCGCCCAGATCGCCAGCTAATTTAAACAGAGGTCGGCGACCTAGCTGCGCAATGCCTCGTTGATGACCGCCATCGGCAGTTGATGCCGCGTCACTAGCTCAAACAGCAGATCGGCATGGCGATTCGAGTACGAGAGGTAGCCGACCTCATCAATCACAAGAACGTCGGACGCAGCATAGCGACGCAAGCGTCGGCGCAGCGTTGAACCGCTATCGAGCGCCGCAAGCTCGCCCAGCATGTTGCCGGCGGTGGTAAACAGTACCGCGTGTCCATGCCCGAGCGCGAACGTGTGCAGTATCTATTGAGGGATTTTGGGAAGCAATGTTTGCTTGTCTGCCTTGTACCGAGTTTTCAAGGATTAGTTCGGGAAAACTGGACGGTTGCCAGCGGCAGAAACAGGGTAAGCGGCGAATCGGGCAAAGCAATGAAGCTGTGATGTCGGTAGAAGGCAGCTACCGCCTTGTCCTTGGCATCCACCATCAAAGCATAGGCGGCAATCTCCGAGCGTGCGGCACGGTCGAGCGCGTCGGCCAGTAACGCCCCCCCTAAGCCTCGCCCCTTAAATTCCCGATCGACAGCCAAGCGGCCCATGCGAACGGCGGGCACGGTCGGATAGCGTGGCAACTTCTTGCTGATACTGGCTGGAAGATCGGCCAGCAGCAGGCTTGCCGATGCCAATGTGTAGTAGCCTGCAATACGATTTTTATCCGCTAAGGCCACAAAACAGGCTGCCATACGGCGGCGAACGTCCTGGCTGACTTGCTCCCGTAGATAACGGTCTAGCGGGTCCGAGCCACTATTGAACGCGGCCCGATCATAGGTGACATCCAGCGGCGCGAGTCGGAACGGTGCGTCGCTCATTCGGCGCGCAAAAGTTTATTGCGACGGGAAAAAGCGCGTTTCAAAGCGGGCGATGGTTGCGGCGGTGACAGCAGCGCTTGGGCAAAGCACTCTTGATCGGCCAAGGACAGGCGGATGACTTCGGCTTGCTCGATGGCGCGTTGTGCGGCGTCCTGGACGGCAGACACAACGAAGTCCGTCATGGTACGTCCCTGAAGCTCAGCGGCGCGCTTAAGCATCGAATGTAAATCGGTACTGATCCGGGCTTCGAGACGGGCGGTAGAGATAGCTGCGGGCATCGTATTATCCTCCTGAGACAATGATACGGCAATTTGCCGTACAAATCCATCTCTTATGTGAGTTGACTAGCCCATTGAGCCAATTGAATCGCACCGAGGCTAATAGTGCCTGGGCAAAATGAATCTGAGTGAAGCCGAGCGCGAAGCGTTACTGTCGATGCAACGCAGCTGAACGATGGCCGGTGGACAGGTCAGTCGTGAAGTTGTCTCGACATCCTTGTGGGGCAGTTTGCCCCACGCTTCATCGGTAATGCAGGCACCCATTGGGTGGCACTGGGTCAAGCGAGCGCGAGCGTCAGATGCCCGACCGGCTCGGCCGCCGGCCGCACCTTTATTTCGATGTCATAGCCGAGGCGGTTCAAACAGTCCATCAGCTTGCGCTCAGACAGATTGGTAAAGTCACCACGCATCATTCCTGACACTTTCGGTTGCGGCACGCCCATGCGTTTGGCCGCCTCTTGTTGTGTCAGCCCGAGGGCGCGCATTGCCTTCCTGATCTCGACCACCAGGCCGGTCTTGATCTTAAGCTTTTCGGCATCGGGCAGTCCAAGGTCGGCAAAGACGTTGCCTGAACTGCGCTGAACCTCGACGCCTTTAATGATTCGTTTTTGCATTTCGTAGCTCCCGTGCCCATGCTTCGGCTACTTTCAGCCGAGCGCGAATGATGTCGATGTCTGCCTTCGGCGTGGAGATCCCGCTCTTGCTCTTCTTCTGAAAGCAATGTAGGACGAACACCGCTTCCGCAATTCACCGTGTAGACGGCCCGGTACGTGCCGCCAGCATCATCCTCGACTACCTCTAGCACGCCGGCGCCGCCGAGACCTTTGAGCACTTTTACAGCGTCATCTTGATCGCCCCTCTGCGCCAACGACAGCGCATAACCGAAACGCCTGCGCACCTCGGGTGGCAACGCCATCAGATCCTTGTAGCTGCTCGCGATTCATCCAAGCGGTTTTTCTTTGTCAGACATGGAAACAATTTATACCTGTTCAGGTAAAATGGCAAGCACTGCGCCTTACAGAGCAGAAGTCGCCAAACAATTATTTGGCGATGTCACTGCGCGAGAGTCGGGATTGCCGCCTTGAGAAAGGCAAAACGTGTGTGACAAACCATTCACGAACACGGTTTGCTGGAACATCGCCGTGTCGCCGGACACGGGTTAGTCCGCGCGCATGTTCCTTGCATTGCAAGGCGGCCGCCGCAAGGGCAAGCTTTCCCGTTTCATTGAAGAGGCCGTGCGTACTTATATTTTTGAAAAACGACTTACGGCACGCCTGGGCGAGTTGGCACGTGCAGCGCGGCACGTCGTTGCACGTGCTGGAGGAATTGGGCGGATGGGAAACGATGGAGATGGTGCAGCGGTACGCGCACCTGTCATGCCGACCACTTGATGCAATGGGTGACGCCGCTTAAGAAGCTCTACGACGAACGAAAGTTAGCTGTATTTTAGCTACACCGGGAGTAACCCGGCGGGAGGGAATCGCCGAAAACCGTTGTCCAGCTTGGCGCGCCCGGCTGGGATCGAACCAGCAACCCCTGCCTTCGGAGGGCAGTACTCTATCCATTGAGCTACGGGCGCATCGCCTTGAAAGGCATCCGAGGAAAGCGGACGCCAAAGCAGTCCAAAAGTATAACGCAACTCGACTGCATCGTCTATCCGATGCGCGGGAATGCCTGCCCGGCCATTGCGGTCCTGCACTGATTCCTGGTCAAGGTGCGCTTAAGCGCGCGGGAAGCGCCGTCACACCCCGTTTCTTTGCGTCTATAATCGATCGACAGTTGTTATCGGCAGTCGTTCTGGTAGGCCCTACCGTTCGCTACCACGCTTTACCGAATCCATTATTAGAGAGACGAGACAGCATGAGCGAAGCACACGAAGCCCCGATCAAGAATCCGAAGCAGCTCATCGCGCTGGTCATTGCCAGTTTTGCGCTCCCGGTCATCGTCATTGCGTTGCTCGTCCATTATGTGGACAACGCCACCCGCACCGGTGCTGGCACCGACGGGTTGTCGCACGAGCAGGTTTCCCGCCGTATCGCCCCCGTCGCCCGCGTGGAGGTCCGCCCAGATCAAGGCCAAGGCGCGCCCGACACATTGGCCGCGGCGCTAGCCCCGGCTGCTGCAACGCCATCCGCAGCGGTAATAAGTAGCAACAGCACGCAAGCCGCCGCAGCCGCAATCGCAGCGATTCCTTCCGCACCGCCGCCTGGCAGCGCCGCCACGTCCGCGAGCGCGGACGCCGCGCAAGCCGGCAAGGCGCTGTACCAACAGGTCTGCCAAGCGTGCCATGCTGCCGGCGTAGCCGGCGCACCGAAGCTCGGTGACAAGGCGGCCTGGGCACCACGGCTAAAGGAGTCGATGGACACTGTCTACCACTACGCGCTGCACGGCAAAGGTGCGATGCCGCCCAAAGGCGGCTCGAATGCTTCCGATGCCGACGTGAAGGCGGCCGTCGACTATATGGTAAGCACAGTCAAGTAGCCGGATCGGCACTGAGCGACGCAGCCAGTCCATCGCCGGGCCCATGCGACGCGTCGGCTGCCCGCGACGCGCCGCTGTGTTAGCATCCCCGATCCCAGCGAACCACATCGTTCGACGCGACGCATCTGTGCAGCGCGCGTCGTCGCCCTCCGCTACACCCCATGTATGGCCTAAATCCCGCGCAAAGTGCCGCCGTCACCTATCTCGACGGCCCCTGCCTCGTGCTCGCCGGCGCCGGCAGCGGCAAAACGCGTGTCATCACGCAGAAGATCGCCCATCTGATCGAGGCAAAAGGCTTTGAGCCACGTCACATTGCAGCAGTCACCTTCACGAACAAGGCGGCAGCCGAAATGCGCGAACGGGTCGGCAAGCTGCTCGAGGGCAAAACGCTGACGACGCCCGGCAAGGAAGGCCGCAAAGTGCCCGTCAATCAGCTGACGGTATGCACATTCCATTCACTGGGCGTGCAGATCCTGCGTCAGGAAGCGGCCCATGTCGGCTTGAAGCCACAATTCTCGATCATGGACGCGGACGATTGCTTCGCCATGATCCAGGAGCAGATCGGCACGACGGACAAGGGTCTGATTCGCAGGATCCAGTCAATCATCTCGCTGTGGAAAAACGGCATGGTCACGCCGGAACAGGCCAGTGTGCTCGCGCAGAACGAGGACGAGATGCAGGCGGCAATCGTGTTCCGTCATTACGCGGCGACGCTGCACGCGTATCAGGCGGTAGACTTCGATGACTTGATTCGGCTGCCCACGGAATTGTTCCGCGACAATGAGCCGGTGCGCGACAAATGGCAGAACCGGCTGCGCTACCTGCTGGTGGACGAATACCAGGACACCAACACGTGCCAGTACGAGCTGCTGAAGCTGCTCGCCGGCCCGCGCGCGGCGTTCACGGCAGTCGGCGACGATGACCAGGCGATCTACGGCTGGCGCGGCGCGACATTGGAGAACCTGGCGCAATTGCAAGTGGACTTTCCCCGTCTGAAGGTCATCAAACTCGAGCAAAACTACCGCTCGACGGTGCGCATCCTGAACGCCGCGAATAGCGTGATCGCGCAAAACCCGAAGCTGTTCGAAAAGAAGCTGTGGTCCGAGCATGGCATGGGTGACACCATTACCGTGACGCCATGCAATGACGAGGAGCACGAGGCGGAATCGGTGGTGTTCCGCCTGTCGGCGCACAAGTTCGAGCGCCGCACGCAATTTCGTGATTATGCGATCCTATACCGGGGCAACTTCCAGGCCCGGATCTTCGAGCAGGTGCTGCGCCGCGAGCGTATCCCGTACGTGCTGTCGGGCGGACAGTCATTCTTCGATCGCGCCGAAATCAAGGACATCTGCGCCTATCTCCGGCTGATCGCTAACCACGACGACGATCCGGCGTTCATCCGCGCAATCACCACGCCGCGCCGCGGCGTAGGCAACACGACGCTGGAGGCGCTCGGTTCGTTTGCCGGTCAGGCGAAGGTGTCGCTGTTCGAGGCAGTTTATATGGGCGGCATCGAGGCGCGGCTGTCGCCGCGTCAAGTCGAGCCATTGCGGGTGTTCTGCGATTTTATTCAGCGCATCGCGGCACGGGCCGGCACCGACCCGGCAACGACGCTGCTGGATGATTTGATGGAAGCCATCCATTACGAAGCGTACCTGTATGACGCATTCGACGAGCGCCAGGCGCAGACCAAGTGGACAAACGTGCTCGAGTTCCTCGAATGGCTCAAGAAGAAGGGCACGAAACCGGAGCGCGACGCCACGCTCGGTGGATCCGGCACGCCGCGCGACGAAGACGCCGACGACGATGACGATGACGAACAACACGCATACGGCTACGAGAATGCGGACGGACTGGCCGATACCGGCAAGAACCTGCTGAGTTTAATTCAGACCGTCGCGCTGATGTCAATGCTCGATGGCAAGGACGAGGATCCGGACGCGGTACGCCTGTCTACCGTCCATGCGTCGAAGGGCCTCGAGTATCCACATGTGTTTTTGGTGGGCGTTGAGGAAGGCATTCTTCCGCACCGCGGTGGCGCCGATGACGAGCCGATCGACGACGCGCGGATCGAGGAAGAGCGCCGCTTGATGTATGTCGCAATCACACGCGCACAGCGCAGCCTGCATCTGAACTATTGCAAGAAGCGAAAGCGCGCGAGGGAGACGCTCGTGTGCGAGCCGTCCCGCTTCATTGCGGAAATGCGTCTGGACGATGCGCCACCGCCCACGCCGGATGAAGCACCGATGACCCCCAAGGACCGGCTGGCGAGCCTGAAGGCGCTGCTGCAGAAACAGCCAGGCTGAACACCGTCACGTCACGCCGCGCATCACGTCCGCATTGAAGAAAAGAGGGGATGCCATGCCGCAGCTTCGTGTCGGTCTGATTGGATAGGGCTATGCCGGCCAGACGCTCCATGCACCGCTGCCGGTCAGCGCCTGTGATGCGGCCTCGGTATCCTCGGCAGCGCGTCAACCTTCGGCTTGCTGGATGGTTCATCGGCCCGGTCGTGATGACCGTGTTGATGACGTTGTGGCGCGATTGGGCTGATTGACACAGCGGCGCGCGGCGCGCACAATCGCCACGCGCGCCGGGAGAGCGTGCCGGCTTGGTGCGACGAATCACAAGCCGGTGCCGCCGAAGGGGCAACCCACAAACTCTCAGGCAAAAGGACCGTGCGCGCCGGACCGCCGACTCGTCGTCGCGCGCCGCGCCGCCCGTCGGCGCGTGTGCGCCAACCGGTCGGCACCGCACTCTGGAGAGCGGTAGTAGCAGCCGTGCGCGTGCAAACGCAGCGGCGCAAGCTACCCACCGAAGGGGCGCGCGCCGATGCGTGGCAGGCAAGCCGCGCGGCGCAATCTCTCAGGTACCGAGGACAGAGGGGTCATGCATGCATCCACCGCTGCCCGGATGCTCGTGCGCCTTTTTGTGTTCGCGCTACCGAGAGCTTTCATGACTCAACTCAAGACCACCCCGCTCAACGCGGTCCATCGTGCGCTCCATGCACGCATGGTCGACTTCGGCGGCTGGGACATGCCGGTGAACTATGGCTCGCAGATTGACGAGCACCGCGCGGTGCGCAGCGACGCCGGCATGTTCGACGTGTCGCACATGTGCGTCGTGGATATCGCCGGCGCTGGCGCACGGGCGTTTCTGCGCATGGCATTGGCCAACAATGTCGACAAGCTGCAAACGCCGGGTCGGGCACTGTACTCGTGCATGCTGAACGCAAGCGGCGGGGTGGTCGACGATCTGATCGTGTACTACTTCGCCGACGATGCGTTCCGCGTCGTAGTCAACGCCGGTACCGCGGACAAGGACATCGGCTGGCTCGGGCAACTCAACGCGGAAGGCAGCTTCGGCGTCACGCTGACGCCGCGCCGGGACCTGGCGATCCTCGCCGTGCAAGGCCCGAATGCGCGAGTGAAGGTTGGGCAGGCCGTGCCGGCGGTGCAGCAGCCGGGCGAAGCGCTCAAGCCCTTTAACGCCGCGCGTGTGGACGGCACGCCGTTCGGTGCACTGATGGTCGCCCGCACCGGCTATACCGGCGAGGACGGCTTCGAACTCATTGTCGAGGCTGCGCACGTGCAAGCATTGTGGCAAGCGCTCGCCGCGCAGGGCGTTAAGCCATGCGGCCTGGGCGCACGCGATACGCTGCGGCTGGAAGCCGGCATGAATCTGTACGGGCAGGACATGGACGAAAACGTGTCGCCGCTTGACGCCGGCCTCGCGTGGACCGTCGATTTGTCAGGCGAGCGCGATTTCGTCGGCAGCGCGGCGCTGCGCGCACAAGGTCAGCGCGCGTCGTTCGTGGGCCTGGTGCTGGACAAAGACCCGCAGGGCAAGCCGGCGGGTATCCTGCGTGCACACCAGAAGGTGCTCACTGCACACGGCGACGGCGAGGTCACCAGTGGCACGTTCTCGCCGTCGTTGCAGCAATCCATCGCATTGGCGCGTGTGCCGACAGCCGTGTCGGCCGGCGACACAGTACAGGTCATGATCCGCGACAAGGCGTTGCCCGCGCGGGTGGTTAAACTGCCGTTCGTGCGCCACGGCAAGCCGCTCATCTGACGCGGCGCGCCGCCACCGCCAAGCGCCGGGCACGGTTCGCCTGCGCCGCGCCGGAGCACACCGATTCACGACCTCAACGATATTAGGAGCCACCCATGACTATCCCGGCCGAACTCAAATACACCGAATCTCATGAGTGGATTCGCAAGGAAGACGACGGCACGCTCACCATCGGCATCACCGACCACGCGCAGGAAGCGCTGGGCGACGTCGTGTTCCTCGAACTCCCGGAAGCCGGCAAGCAGGTCGAGGCCGGCGACGCGATCGCAGTGATCGAGTCAGTCAAGGCGGCCTCCGACATCTATGCACCGGTTGCCGGCGAGATCGTCGAGTCCAATGACGCGCTGATCAGTGCGCCGGACCAGGTCAACGGCGCGCCGTACGAGTCCTGGTTATTCCGTATCAAGCCCGCGGACACCGCCGCGATGGACTCATTGCTCGACGCGGCCGCGTACGGCCAGGCGATCGGCGCCTGATTGACCTCAACGGGTCCACGCCGGCCCCGCGCATCGCGGCGGCGTGGACCGACAGGATTTCGATATGAAGCCAGAGCACCCGGATCACCTGATGAATCGCGCCCCCCGTCCCACGCTCGCCGAGCTTGAACGACACGACGCTTTCGCCGAACGTCACATCGGGCCTAGCGCCGACGATCAACGGCAGATGCTGGCGGTGCTCGGCTTCGATCACCGCGACGCGCTGATCGACGCGGTGATGCCGCCGAGCATCCGACGTCGTGACAGCCTGTCGCTTGGCGAATTCACCGCGCCGCGCAGCGAGGCCGAAGCGCTCGCGCGACTGCGCGAACTGGCGCGCCAAAACGAAGTGTTCCGCAGCTACATCGGCCAGGGCTACTATGGTACACATACACCTGCGGTGATCCTGCGCAATGTGCTCGAGAACCCGGCCTGGTACACCGCCTATACACCATACCAACCCGAAATCTCGCAAGGCCGGCTCGAGGCACTGCTCAATTTCCAGCAGATGGTGATTGACCTGACTGGGCTGGACACTGCCAATGCGTCGCTGCTCGACGAAGGCACAGCGGCGGCCGAAGCCATGACGCTGCTGCAGCGCGTGGGCAAGCCGCGCTCGAACGTGTTCTACGTGGCCGACGACGTGCTACCGCAGACGATTGAGGTGGTGCGCACGCGCGCACAGCCGGTGGGCATCGACGTACGGGTCGGCCCTGCCGCGGCGGCGGCACAAGCCGGCGCGTTCGGCGTGCTGCTGCAGTATCCGGGCGTCAACGGCGACGTGCGTGACTATCGCGACCTGGCTGCCGCGATCCATGAAGCTGGCGCACACGTGGTCGCCGCCGCCGATCTGTTGGCGCTGACGCTGTTGACGCCGCCTGGCGAATGGGGTGCGGATGTCGCGGTGGGCACCTCACAGCGTTTTGGCGTGCCACTCGCGTTCGGTGGCCCACACGCCGCGTATCTTGCCGTGCGCGACACGTTCAAGCGGCAGATGCCGGGGCGGCTCGTCGGCGTGAGCGTCGATGCACAAGGCAAGCCTGCGTTGCGGCTGGCCTTGCAAACCCGTGAGCAGCATATCCGTCGCGAGAAGGCGACCTCGAACGTGTGCACCGCGCAGGCATTGCTAGCCATCATGGCCAGCATGTACGCGGTCTATCACGGTCCCCGAGGTCTGCGGCAGATCGCCGAGCGCGTGCACCGCATTGCGGCGATTCTGGCGACCGGCGTGCGGCAGCTCGGCTACACGCTTGCCAATGACACGTTCTTCGACACGCTAACGATCGAGTCGGGCACGCGCACCGAAGCGCTGCACGAAGCTGCGCGCGCGCGGCGGATCAACCTGCGCCGGATCGACAGCGCGCGCGTGGGCGTGTCGGTCGATGAGACGACGACGCGTTTGGACCTGGCTGATTTGCTCACGCTGTTCGCCGAAACAGCCGGCACGGCGCCCGCGCTCGCTGGCGTGCAGCCGGGCACCATGCCCGCGCAGGCCGGCGCGCCGACGTTGGACATCGACGCGCTGGATGCCAGCGTCGAAGACGCGCTGCCTGCCGCGTTGTTGCGTCGCAGTGCGTACCTGACGCATCCGGTGTTCAACCGCCACCACTGCGAGACGGAAATGCTGCGCTACCTGCGCCAGCTCGCCGACAAGGACCTTGCACTGGATCGCGCGATGATCCCGCTCGGTTCGTGCACGATGAAACTGAACGCCACGTCGGAGATGCTGCCCGTCACGTGGCCTGAGTTCGCGCAGATCCATCCGTTCGCGCCCGCCTCGCAAACCATCGGCTATTGCAAGATGATCGAGCAGCTCGAGCAGATGCTGGTGACGTGCACCGGCTATGCCGCAGTATCGCTGCAACCGAATGCCGGCTCACAGGGCGAGTACGCCGGATTGCTGATCATCCACGCGTACCACGCGTCGCGCGGCGAAGGCCATCGCAACGTTTGCTTGATCCCGGCTTCCGCGCACGGCACCAATCCGGCATCCGCCCAAATGGCCGGCATGCAAGTTGTAGTCGTCGCGTGCGATGCGCAGGGCAATGTCGACGTCGAGGACCTGAAGACCAAGGCCGCACGCCATGCAGACAAGCTGGCGGCGATCATGATCACGTACCCGTCCACGCATGGCGTGTTCGAGCAAAACGTGCGAGAGATTTGCGAGATCGTCCACGCGCATGGGGGCCAAGTGTACGTTGACGGCGCGAACATGAACGCGATGGTGGGCCTAACCGCTCCGGGTCAATTCGGCGGCGACGTGTCGCACCTGAACCTGCACAAAACTTTTTGCATCCCGCACGGCGGCGGCGGCCCAGGCGTGGGCCCCGTCGCGGTGGCCGCCCACCTGGCGCGCTTCCTGCCGAACCAGCGTTCGGTCGGCTATGTGCGCGAAGGCGCGGCGACGCCAGCCGGCAATCCGGACGGGATCGGCGCGGTCTCGTCGGCGCCGTACGGCTCAGCCGCCATCCTACCGATTTCGTGGATGTACATTGCGATGATGGGCGCGCGCGGCCTCAAGTCGGCGACTGAAACGGCGATCCTGAACGCGAACTACATCGCCAAGCGCCTCGCCCCGCACTACCCGGTGCTGTATTCGGGAGCCGGCGGCCTGGTCGCGCATGAATGCATCCTGGACTTGCGGCCGATCAAGGACGTAAGCGGCATCACCGTTGACGACGTCGCAAAGCGGCTGATCGACTACGGTTTCCACGCACCGACGATGAGCTTTCCGGTGCCCGGCACGTTGATGATCGAGCCGACCGAGTCAGAATCTAAGGCGGAGCTGGACCGTTTCATCGACGCGATGATCGCGATCCGCGACGAAATTCGCGCGATCGAGCAAGGCCACGCTGACCGAGACGACAACCCACTCAAGCACGCACCACATACGGCCGCGGTCATTGGCGCCGACACGTGGCCTCATGCCTACGGGCGCGAGCAGGCTGCGTATCCCGTCCCATCGCGGGCGGCCAGCAAGTACTGGCCGCCCATAGGCCGCGCCGACAACGCGTACGGCGATCGCAATCTGTTTTGTTCGTGCGTGCCGGTCTGCGACTATGCGTAGCGAGGCACTGTCACGTTAGCGCCGAGCAAACCCCATGCGCTCAAGCCCAAACGCGACAGAAAGGCTTGCGTGCGCTGCGGATCGCGACGGCGTCGCGACCGAAAATCGGCACGAATCAGCGCACGGAAACGTATCGTTTGCGTGAGCCATCCACGAAGAAAGGCTAACATCTCGATCCGAGCGCAGCCCAGAGAGTGAAGCCCCAAATAGTGGACACGTTCCGATCTGATCCAACATGCCGCCGTGCCGCCGCACGCACTACAATCGTGCTCGCCGCGATAGTGGGCCTACTGGGCCCGCTCTGCGCGGTGCCGGCGCGCGCGGCGATGAACTTTTGCGCGGCGCCGGCACTGCAGAACAGCGAGCGCACCCATGCCGACCCCGGGGTGCGTGCGCTGGTACAACAGACCTTGGTAGGGCTCAGCGACGCGCCGCGCGCGGTAGCTCGGTTGCATACCGAAGGCACGCTGCCCCACCAGGGCCTCTACGACCAAACTGTCAACGCACAAAAGGATTTCCAGCTGATGCGCAACGCCGCGCTCGCGTGGCGCGCAACCGGCGACGAGCGCTTCCTGCGTTATGTCGCGCGCCTGCTTGACGCCTGGGTCACGACTTACCAGCCAAGTTTCAATCCGATCGACGAGACGAAGCTCGATGGCTTGATTCTCGCGTATGACCTGACCGCCAGCGCACTGCCGGTCAAGACTCGCAACGCGACGATCGCGTTCCTGCGCAAACTGGCGCGCGGCTATGTCGAGCGCATCGACAGTCAGCCCCGGCCACTCCGACATACGTTCGCGAACAACTGGCAGAGCCATCGCGTCAAGCTGATCGCGATGGCCGCGTTCACACTGGATGATCGCAAGTTGATCGATGCCGCGCAGCAGTTGTTCGTGGAACAAGTCGGCACAAACATTGCCCCGGATGGCACAACACGAGATTTTGGCGAGCGCGACGCGCTGCACTACGTGACCTATGATTTGCAGCCGTTGGTGATGGCCGCGCTGGCCGCGCGCCGGCACAACCGCAACTGGCTGCGCGAGCGCAGCGCCTCCGGGGCGACGCTGGAGCACGCGCTCGATTGGCTCGTCCCGTATGCGCTCGGCCGCGCGAGCCATGAGGAGTTCGTCCACAGCCGCGTGCCGTTCGATGAAACACGCCGCGCCGCCGGATTGCGCAGCTTCAGTGGCACGTGGGACCCTCGCAGCGCGGCAGAGCTGTTTCATCTCGCCGCGCGGCTAAACGGGCGGTACCAGCCGGTGGCACTGCACCTGGCGCCGGTGCCGCCGCCGTGGCTCGCCGCATGCCTGCCACTGCCCGCGCGCTCGAGCGAGCGATGAAACAACGCGGGCGCAACATCGACATTGCAACCGCCTGCCCCGCTGACCCAGCCGCGGGCGTGGCGTGACACTTCTGGAGTCGCCATGGCCGTCAGCGTATTCGATTTGTTCAAGATTGGCATTGGCCCGTCAAGCTCGCACACGGTCGGCCCGATGCGCGCCGCACTGCTGTTCGCGCAAGGCTTGCAGCGCGACCTCTTGCTGCCGGCCACCGCATCGGTCAAGGTCGAACTCTATGGCTCGCTCGGCGCGACTGGCAAGGGCCATGGCACCGACCGTGGCGTCATGCTCGGCCTGCTTGGCGAGGCACCGGACACCGTGCAGGCCGAGGCGATCGCGGACAAGCTCGAGCATGTCGCCTCGTCGCGCACACTTGCGCTGCTCGGCGCGCATCCAGTTCCGTTTCTGCCGAAGGAGCACATCGTGTTCTACCGGCAGCGAGTTGTTGCAGCGATGTACGCAAACTGGGCGCACCATCGCGCAGCTGATGTTCGAGAACGAGCGGGTATGGCGCAGCGACGACGCGATCCGTGCCGATCTGCTGCGTATTTGGGGCGTGATGCAGTCATGCGTCGCGCGCGGTTGTGGCATCGGCAATCCTGCAGCAGACGGCAACCTGCCGGGCCCGTTCCAAGTGCGCCGGCGGGCGCCGCAGTTGTATCGCGACCTGTCGGGCAAGCCCGAGGTGGCATTGCGCGATCCGCTGTCGATGGTCGATTGGATCAATTTGTACGCGATTGCGGTCAACGAGGAAAACGCAGCCGGGGCCCGTGTGGTGACAGCGCCAACGAACGGCGCAGCTGGAATCATCCCAGCCGTGCTGCATTACTACACGCGGTTCGTGCCCGACGCAAATGACACGGGCGTCATCGATTTTCTGTTGACCGCCGGCGCGATCGGCATCCTGTACAAGCTCAATGCATCGATCTCCGGTGCCGAGGTCGGTTGCCAGGGCGAGGTCGGGGTCGCCTGCTCGATGGCGGCCGGCGCGCTGGCCGCGGTCATGGGGGCCACGCCCGCGCAAGTCGAGAATGCAGCGGAGATCGGCATGGAGCACAACCTGGGATTGACCTGCGACCCGGTGGGCGGCATGGTGCAAATCCCCTGCATTGAGCGCAATGCGATGGCCTCGGTCAAGGCCGTCAATGCCGCGCGGATGGCACTGCGCGGCGACGGCTCGCACTACGTGTCGCTCGATTCGGTGATCAAGACAATGCGCGAAACCGGCGCCGACATGAAAACGAAGTACAAGGAGACGTCCCGCGGCGGCCTCGCCGTGAACATCGTCGAGTGCTGACGCAGTATCAATCCGGGCTATCCGACTGCACCAAAGCAACGAGCCCCGCTCGGGGGCCCGTGCATTCACGCTGCCGTTCGACCCGCCCGCCCGAGTCATCCACGCACGGGCGCTCAGCGGCGACTTACTTACCGCCCACGCTTTGCAGCGGGGTCCATTGGCCGTTGACGACCTTGTACAGCGTGATGCCACCGTTCTTTAGGTCACCCTTCGCGTCATACGCGACGTGCTTGGCCGTGACGCCCGACATGTCGGTCCTCGCCAACGCCGGCAGGTACTTCGCCGGATCGGTCGAGTTGGCCTTCTTCATCGCTTCGAACAGGGCCATCGCGCCATCGTACGCATACGGCGAATAGGTCTGTACCTCTTCGCCAAAACGCTTCTTGTACTTCGCGACATAGTCCTTGCCCCCCGGCATTTCTTCCAGCGGCAGGCCTGCCAGCGACGCGATCGTGCCGTTGGCGGCGTCGCCCGCAAGCTTCAGGAACGTGTCGGTCTTGACCATTTCGCCGGCCATCAGCGGCGTTTTGATCCCTAGCGCCTTCATTTGCTTGACCATCGGGCCGGCTTGCGCGTCCGCGCCGCCATAGTAGACTAGATCCGGCGTCAACGATTTCACCTTGGTGAGGATCGCCTTGAAATCGACCGCTTTGTCGTTCGTGTACTCGCGCTCCAGGATCTTCGCGCCCGAGGCCTTCGCGGCCTTCTCGAACTGATCGGCCAGGCCCTGGCCATACGCGGTTCGGTCGTCGATAATCACAACCTTCTTCAGTTTCAGCGTCCTCGCCGCAAACGTGCCAGCCACCGAGCCTTGCTGCGTGTCGGAAGTCATCATCCGGAACGTCGTTTTGTAGCCCTGCTGCGTGTATTCCGGCGCGGTTGCCATCGCGATCTGCGCAATCCCGGCATTCGCATAGATGCGCGATGCCGGAATCGTCGTCCCAGAGTTGAAATGGCCGAGCATGCCCTTGATACCATCATCAACGAGCTTTTGCGCAACGGTTGTGCCGGTACGCGGGTCGGCCTGGTCATCGCCGGTGTCCAGCACGATTTGCACCGGCTTGCCGCCGAGCACCGGCTTGGTTGCATTGAAGTCTTCGATCGCGAGCACGATGCCGTTCTGCATGTCCTTGCCATAGTGCGCCTGGGCGCCGGTCATCGGTGCGGCAAAGCCCACCTTCACTTGCTCTGTCTGCTGCGCGTGCGCTACGCTCCCCGCGACCGACAAGGCGGCGAACAACGTCGCGCCCGTCAGCTTTTTCATCGTGTGCTCCATCGAGACATCTCCTTTTGGCTTTAAGGGTGAGGCGTCGCCCGGCGTCCGCCGTGCCCCGCCTCACTTTGTGTCAAGCGACCAAATGGTATTCAGCCGATTGTCATCAAACTGGCATTACCGCCCGCCGCAGCCGTGTTGACGCTCACCGAACGCTCAGTCAACAGCCGCTCAAGCGCATAGTCGTCGCCGAAGGCATCCTCGTCGAACGCGCCGGTCGCAACACTCTGCACGCTGACGATCGGGCCGCCGCGCGCGGCGATCTGCCGTACTAGCGATTGCAACGCATCGCTGTCGCCCTCAAACAGCACGGCATCATACTCGACGCTGAGGTCACCGTCGCGGCTCACCGCCGCGTAGCTGCGCAACGCGACTGGCAACGCACCGACCAGTTGCTCGCCGCTCGCGCCGATGAACAACGCGCGGTTGCCGGTGGCCAGCACCGCCGCCAGCTGTGCGCGTGCGCCGCTGGCCGTCGACGCGATGCATAATACCGTGCCACGTGCGCTGAGCGCATAAGTGTTGCGCTCCCCGGTCGGGCCCGGCAGCGTGGCCGTGGCACCGGCGAGCACCTGGCTCAGGTAGCCGTCGCAACGGGCAGCGAGCTGGACATCGCGCTCGCCGAGCAACCAGTCGCGAAACGCCGTGAGCGCTGCCGCCGGTCCGCCGTCGGCCGGCGTCTCCTCGCTCAGCGACCTGGCCAGCGACGCGGGTATGCCGTTCGGACGCTTAGCCAGCAGCCGATACAGGTACAGCGGTCCGCCCGCCTTCGGCCCGGTGCCCGAGAGCCCTTCTCCGCCGAACGGCTGCACGCCGACCACCGCGCCGATCACGTTGCGGTTCACATAGATATTGCCCACATGCACGCGCTCGATGACGTGGCCGATCGTCTCATCGATTCGCGTGTGGACCCCCAGCGTCAGCCCATAGCCGGTCGCACGGATGGCCTCCAGCAGCGATTCCAGCGCATGGCGGCGGTAGCGCACCACATGCAGCACCGGCCCGAACACCTCGCGCTCCAACTCGTCGATGCTGTCAATCTCAATCAGTGTCGGCGGCACGAACATGCCATGCTGACAGCTGTCCGGCAGCGGCAATTGGAACACCTTGCGGCCCTTATCGCGCATCGTCGCGATATGCGCTTCGATGCCACGCTTGGCTTCGGCATCGATGACCGGGCCGATATCGGTGGATAGACGATCTGGATTGCCAATCGACAATTCGCGCATTGCGCCGGTCAGCATCTGCAACGTGTGCTGCGCCACGTCATCCTGCAGGCACAACACGCGTAGCGCCGAGCACCGCTGGCCGGCCGAGTCGAACGCCGACTGCAGCACGTCCGCGACGACCTGCTCGGGCAGCGCCGACGAGTCAACGATCATCGCATTCTGGCCGCCGGTCTCGGCGATCAGCGGAATCGGCTTACCGTCCGGATCCAGCCGTTCGGATAGCGTACGATTGATGAGGCGTGCGACCTCGGTGGAGCCGGTAAACATCACGCCACGGGTACGCGGATCGGCGACCAGCGCAGCGCCCACCGTCTCCCCGTCGCCGGGCAGCAATTGCACGGCGCCAGTGGGAACGCCAGCCTCGTGCAGGAGACGCACCGCCTGCGCGGCGATCAGCGGCGTCTGCTCGGCGGGTTTCGCCAGCACCGTATTGCCGGCGGCCAACGCCGCCGCGACCTGGCCCATGAAGATCGCCAGCGGGAAGTTCCATGGACTGATACAGACGATCGGCCCAAGCGGACGGTGCGTGTCGTTGGAAAACTCGCCGCGGATCTGGCTCGCGTAGTAGCGCAGAAAATCAATCGCCTCGCGGATCTCGGCAATCGCATTCGGCAGCGATTTGCCCGCCTCGCGCACGACCAGCCCCATCAGCGTATGGATCTGCGCTTCGAGCAGGTCAGCGGCGCGGGTTAGGCAGTCGGCGCGCGCCTGCACGGGCGTGGCCTGCCAGATCGGCGCGGTGGCGAGCGCGTTAGCGAGCGCGGCTTGCACGTGCTCTGCTGTCGCGTCCACCACCGTGCCAACCACGTCGCGCTGATCGGCGGGGTTGCGCACCAGACGCGGCGTGCCGCTCACCACCTCGCCGGGCTGCAGCGTCGGTGCGGCATGCCACATCACGTTGGTGCTCGCAAGTAATGCTGACGACAGCGATGCGAGGCGATGCTCGTTGGACAGGTCCAGCCCCATTGAGTTGGCCCGTTCGCTGCCATACAGCGCGCGCGGCAACGGAATCTTCGGGTGCGGCGCACCGAGCGGCACAATCCGTGATGCCTCGTCGGCAGGATCCGCCACCAGCTCGGCCACCGGCACCGACTCATCGGCAATCCGGTTCACGAACGATGTGTTCGCACCGTTCTCCAGCAGCCGACGCACTAGGTACGCGAGCAGTGTCTCATGGGTGCCAACCGGTGCATACACGCGGCATGGACGATTGAGCTTGCCGCGGCCGGTCACTTCCTCGTATAGCGGCTCACCCATCCCGTGCAGGCACTGGAACTCGTACTGGCCCGGATAATAGTTCTGGCCCGCCAAATGGTAGATCGCCGACAACGTGTGGGCGTTGTGCGTGGCGAATTGAGGGTACACCGCACCGGGCACGCCCAGCAGTTTCTTTGCACACGCGAGATAGGACACGTCGGTGTAGACCTTGCGGGTGTAGACGGGGTAGCCTTCGAGCCCATTCACCTGCGCCCGCTTGATCTCGCTGTCCCAGTACGCGCCCTTGACCAGCCGCACCATCAGGCGATGTCGGCTGCGGCGGGCCAGATCGATCAAATAGTCGATCACGAACGGACAGCGCTTCTGGTACGCCTGCACGACAAAGCCGATGCCGTTCCAGCCGGCCAGCTCCGGATCGGAGCACAACGCCTCGAGCAGATCCAGCGAGATCTCCAGCCGGTCCGCTTCCTCCGCATCGATGTTCAGGCCGATGTCGTAGCGGCGCGCCAGGCGCGCCAGCGCTCGCACTCGCGGCAGCAACTCGCTCATCACGCGCTCGTACTGCGCGCGCGAGTATCGCGCATGCAACGCCGACAGCTTGATCGAGATCCCCGGTCCGTCGTAGATGCCACGCCCGCCAGCGGCCTTGCCAATCGCATGGATCGCCTGTTCGTACAATGCATAGTAGTGCTGAGCGTCTTTCTCGGTCGTTGCCGCCTCGCCGAGCATGTCATACGAATAGCGGAAGCCGCGCGCCTCGTATTTTCGGCTGTTCGCCAATGCCTCGGAAATCGTCTCGCCGGTGACGAACTGCTCGCCCATCAACCGCATTGCCATGTCCACGCCCTTGCGGATCAACGGCTCGCCACCCTTGCCGATCATCCGCGTAAGTGCGCGCGACAGGCCCGCTTCGCTGTTGGTCTCAACCAGCTTGCCAGTGATCATCAGGCCCCATGTCGCGGCGTTCACGAACAGTGATGGGGCATGGCCGACATGCGACTTCCAGTCGCCCTTGCTGATCTTGTCGCGGATCAGCGCATCGCGCGTGGCCCGGTCCGGAATCCGCAGCAGCGCCTCGGCCAGACACATCAGCGCAACGCCTTCCTGGCTCGACAGCGAGAACTCATGGATCAATCCTTCGACGCCACCGCCGGTACGCTTGGCGCGCAACGCCTCGACCAAGCGCGTGGCGAGCACCTGCACGTCGCTGGCCAGCGGCGGCGCCAGCCGCGCTTGCCCGATTAGGAACGGCACACACTCCGGCTCCGGACGTCGATAGGCCGCGGTGATCGCCGCACGCAGCACCGACTGCGGTTGCACGTTCTGCGCAAGTTCCAGGAACGGGTGCGACGCGTCGTCGTTCGGTTCGATGCCCGACTCGCCGGCGTCAGCTACTTCATGGGACAGCGACAACTCGGGGGGCAGCGTCCCATGCTCGATTTTCTCCAGGTACGCGAAAATTGCCTGCTTGATCAGCCAGTGCGGCGTGCGCTCCAGACGCAGGGCCGCTTCTTTAAGTCGGGTCCGCAGCGGATCGTCGACCTTAACGCCAAGGGTGGTGCTAGCCATGATTCCTTTATCGGCGTTGCCGCCGGACCACTCGAAAAAATCTGGCTGATCGTACTTTGTACATTAAAAAGGTGCAATCTTTTCCGGCTGAAGGTTGCCGCTCCATAAATTGTTTATTTACAAGGGGTTAAGAAGTTTCGCCCGCAACAAATCAAGCGGCTAGGCGTCGGTGTTTTCCCTAGTCATCGAGGCGAGAGGCACCGCCGTTAACAAGAGGGAGGGCGCAGCAAGACGAGACAAGCGCATCACACTCGTCGCGCGTCGATACGAGTTAATCGTCGGGCCAGCGTCGGCGGCTATCGGCCACGCCAGGACCCAAGCAGAAACTAAACACGGAGAGACCTGCCATGGTGTGCTCGAGACTTTTTGCGTCGGCGTCGCGGTGCCGGCAATCGGCACAACTGCCGTACACCCGCATCGGCTCGCCGACACACACGCCGCTGCGGCGCTCGCCCGTCACCGGGGAATTCATTGGCCGGAAACAGCCCAGTAGCTACCGGACACGCGCACTGGCAGCGCGCAGCCGGCTACTGCGTTGACGGTGCCGCTCGTCTCCGCCTTTCGGCTCGGTCTTTCCGTTCCGATTTCTGTCTTTCCGCTCCGATCGTCCAGGACAGGCGCCGTCGGCGCTGCCGTGCGATCCGGTCCAGTCAAACTGCGGCGCACTGTAGTCGTCTAACTTTCTCGGACAGGTCAAGTGTTGGCCATCTTTGCTTGGGTACAGTGCAGCCGACGAACGCGGGCTTTATCGCATTCATGCGATAGAGCGAGGAGAGTCGCTTATCGAATATCTCTGGCAGCATACGGCTTCATATTCCTATTCTGCAAGTCATTCCGACGCTCAACCAGCCAGGGCTCCGGTTCCGCAAAGCTCAGCCACTTTAACTGGACTGGGGACGACTTAAACTGCGGCTGTTGGCTGACAGGATCGCGGGCATAGGTCGTGTGTTGATTGGCCGCTTGATGGCCTTTGCCGAAATGGAAGGGAATAAACAATTCTCCGGGCCGCACCGTGTCGACGACCATCGCCGGCCCTTCCCATCGCCCGCGCATCGACGACACTTCCACCCAGTCTCCAAGACAAATGCCCAGCCGTTGCGCATCGTCGGGATGGATTTCAACATAGGCATTCGGCACACGCCGATGCAGCGCTTCAGAACGTCCGGTCTTGGTTCGCGTGTGGAAATGGTAGACAACACGCCCTGTCGACAAAACGAAGGGATATGACTCGCTTGGCGGGTTGGGCGGCCGGCGCCATTGCGCTGGCCGCAGGAAAGCACGCCCGTTGGGATCGATGGCCTTGTATTGCGCGCGCGTGTGCTTGCTGCCGGTGAGAAAATCGGCGCCGTAGCTTTCGCAGTCGTCAATCCCGGTCCAAAAATGTAGATCCTCATATAGCCGCTCGCTGCCCTCCGGGTGCTGTTCGTTGCAGGGCCAGCGCACGCCGCCCTTCTTCAACAACAACTCGTAGGTCATTCCTGAGTAATCGCACGGCCGGCCCTTGGACACGCGGCGCCACTCGTCGAACGCCTCCGATGGTTCCCGATAGCCGATTAGCGGTTTGCCGTCCCGATCCTTAAAACCAAGACGGTGTGCGACCTCGACGAAGATTTCGAGGTCGGTGCGGGCCTGTCCCGGCGGTTCGACGGCTTTGCATAATAAATTGACAGTGCGGTCAGCATTTGTCACGCAGCCCGTCTTTTCGCCCCACATGGCCACGGGAAAGTAAATGTCGGCCAAAGCAATCGTGTCAGCGTCGACAAAAGGATCCTGTACGACCACGAACAACTGCTCCAGGATGCGCCGCGTACGATTCTGGTCAGGCAGGCTGACAATTGGATTAGTGCCGATCACCCACAGGAATTCAATCTCCCCGCGCTCGGCGGTTTCGAGCATCGTGACGATATCTTTCGGTACCTCAGGGTGGAACGTAACGGGGTCGATATTCCAGAGTTCGGCCAGCTCCCGCATATGGGTGAGGTTATGGGGATTACGATAGCCGGGGTAGGAGCCGTCCGCCCCAGCTTCCCGGTTCGACATGGCGGAGGGCTGTCCCGCCATTAACAAGGGGCCCGCGCCGCGCTTGCCGATGGCACCGCGCAGCAGATGCACACTGTTGACCAAGGAAGAGGATGCGGTCGCCTCCACAGCCTGATAAAACCCCTGCAGCACGGTAGAAACCATGCGCTCTGTACTGCCTATCCATTGCGCCGCCGTCTCCAGCGCGGTGATCTCAATACCGCAGATGTCGGCCACGCGCTGCGGCGAATATTCGGCCACGACCGACTGCATCAGCTCGAAACCGACCGTGTGCTTGCGCACAAAATCGAGATCGACCGCGCCGTTGCGAATTAGCAGGTGGATCAGCCCGTTCATCAGCGCCACGTTGGTGCCAATTCGGATTTGTAAATGGAGGTCCGCTCCCTGGCGCACAGTCGGACTCTTGCGCGGATCCACTACAATGATACGGCCCTGGTTGCGTTGTTTTGCCGCGAGCATCCGCTCCCACAACACCGTCTGAGCCTCGGCAACATTGTGGCCATAGAGGCATAGGAGTTCTGCCTCATCAATGTCGACGTAGGAAGCAGCGGGACCATCGGCGCCAAAATTGGCCATCAGCCCAGTGGCCGCAGTCGCTGTGCACAGCCGCGTGTTGCCATCAATGTTTGACGACTGCAGGCCGCCTCGCCAAAGCTTACCCAGGGTATAGAACTCCTCCAAGGTCAGTTGTCCGGAGTTGTAGCACGCGAGATTCCCGTGGCCCTGTTCCCACGCATCTTGAAATTTTTGCATAAAAAAGGCCAGCGCCTCATCCCAACTCACCGGCTCTAGCGGCGCACCCTTGGCACGCCGGACCATCGGTTGCCGCCCGCGTCGGCGACTTTCGTTCGCCACCCAGGCATGCTTGCCCTTGGGGCCAAGGTGCCCGAAATTCACCGGATGGTCTAGCTTGCCGCGAACACCCACGATGCGCTCGTCCTTGACAGCGATTTCCAGACCGCAGCCATTAGAACAAAGTATGCACGCGGAATGAACCCACCGATCAGGTTCACCGAGACAACTGATATTCTGATCCTGACGGGGCTCCATGCTCGCTCTCCCTAAACATTTCTTTTGGAAGAGCAACCCATATTCCCACGTAACGCAACAACACGGTCAGCGTCAGAATCGTCACGGTTACCCCAACCCCGTCGGGGTGACTTGCCTTCGGCACAAATAGGGCCAGTCGGAACCTAGTAAAGTTCGTTCTCAAAGATGAAGATGAACACGAAAGAGCGCTTTGTAGTGGCCAAGTTGTTTTGAACAGGCCGATGGGTTCTTTCACTGTTGGTTTCGCCGGCGCCACGCCATACACGCTCAGATATCCAGCGGATCGACTTCCACATTCCAGCGCAGCGCCCCTTTGAGTTCGCGCAACCGCGGCACCCACGCGTGCAGCGTACGCTGCAGCGCGGCACGCGAAGCGCTTTCGAGCAGCAGCTGTGCGCGGTGCACGTGCATCACCTTGACGATGTTCAGCGGCACCGGATCATAGCGCGTCACGCACTCGGCGCCGGGTACCGCGTCAAGTATCGCGGCAGCCTCATTGAGAAACCGCAGCGCATCGTCCAAGCCGCGCGCTTCGGCGCGCAGCAGTGCCTGAAAAACGAAGGGCGGCAGATGCGCGTCGCGCCGCTCGGCCAGTGTCGTCTCGGCAAAGCCCACGTAATCGTGGCGCGCCAGCGCCGCATATAACGCGTGCCGCGCATGCCCGGTTTGGATCAGCACCTCGCCGTGGGTGCCGCCCCGCCCAGCCCGGCCCGAGACTTGCATCAATTGCGCGAACAGCCGTTCTCCCGCGCGAAAATCATGCGAGAACAACGCGGCATCCGCATTCAGCACGCCGACCAGCGTGACCCGTTGAAAGTCATGTCCCTTCGCGATCATCTGTGTGCCAACCAGGATATCGACATCGCCGGCATGCACCCCGGACAACAACGCCTGTGCACTGCCCTTGCGCCGCGTGCTATCCGCATCGATGCGCAACACTCGCGCACCGGGCACCGCCGCACCGAGCGCCTCCTCGATACGTTGCGTACCGCGGCCGAACGGCGCTAGATCGACGTTGCCACACGCCGGGCATGCTCGCGGGATGCGACTTTCCCCACCGCAGTGATGGCATCGCATGCGCTGCTCGGGCCTGTGCAGCACCACATACGCGCTGCAGCGCGGGCAGCCTGCGACCCAGCCACACGCGTCGCAGGCCAGCACCGGCGCGTAGCCCCGGCGGTTCAGGAACACCAGGCTTTGTTCGCCACGCGCCAAGCGCTCTTGCAACGCTTTCACGAGCGGCATCGATAACCCATCCGCGCGATGGCGACCCGTCTGTTTCTCCGCCTCCATGTCGATTAGCCTGACCCGAGGCAACGTCGCGTCCGCTACCGCGCGCCGCGACAACGCCAACGTCGTGTAGCGGCACTGGCACGCATGCCACCATGTTTCGAGCGACGGCGTGGCCGAGCCGAGCACGACGGAGACGCTCAACTGCTTGGCCCGCCACACCGCCAGGTCCCGTGCGGAGTAGCGCAGCCCTTCTTGCTGCTTATAGGCGGGCTCGTGTTCCTCATCGACGATAATCAGTGCCAGCCGCGGCAGCGACGCGAGCACCGCCATCCGCGTGCCCAGCACGATCCGCGCACCGGCGGCGTGCGCCGCCAGCCAATTACGCGCTCGCTCACCGTCCGCCAGACCACTGTGCAAAGTCACCAAAGCGGTGGCCGGCCAGTGCGAAAAACGCGCCCGGAATACCGCTTCGAACTGCGGCGTTAAGTTGATCTCCGGCACCATCACCAGCGCCTGCGCATCGGGCCGACGGGCGAACAAGGCAGCCAAACTGTGCAGATACACCTCAGTTTTGCCACTGCCGGTCACGCCATGCAATACGAACGGCGCGAAGCCTCGGGCGGCGTCGATCGCCTCGACCGCCGCCCGCTGTTCAGCATTAAGCTCGGGCACCGCGCACGGGTCCAGCCGCGACGAGACATCGTGCCCGGGCCGCCCCGGCGGCTGCGTCGTGTCGCTCATTTCCAATGCCTCGACGGCGCCGCGCCATTGCACGTGAACCCATCCGTGCTCCTGCCACTGCTCGAGCGTCGCAACGGCCTTCGGGTGGATCGCGCGGGCATCGTCAGCGCCCAGCGTGTCCGCCCGCAACAATGCCTGGGCGAGCCGTCGCAACGCCGTCGCGCGGGCCGGCAACGCGTCAGGCAACCTATCGCGCCCGGCCGTCGTCAGCCGATAGACCGGCTCACGCGCGAACAGCCGTGGCCAACGGGCCGCATCGCGCAACGCCTGCGGCAACGCTGGCAACGCCACTTCGCCGCGGCCGCGCTGATAGTAATCCGCAGCAAACGCGATCAATTGAAGCCAGTTTGCGTCCAGCGGCGGACAATCGATGCACGCGCTTTGGACGTCTCGCAATCGATCCTCTGGCACGTCAGTCGCATCCGCGACCTCGATGACCAGTCCCACTATCTGCCGGCGGCCAAATGGCACTTGCACGAGCATGCCGGGCAGCGGCTGCGACGGCAAAGTCCAGCGGTAGTCGTACAGTGCCGAAAGCGGATGGTCCAGCGCGACTCGAACGTAACGAAAAAGCGTCGGTTGCATGGGTCGTGTGTCGGCGCAGCCACGGCGATCCGAGCCGGCGCGGCGAAGCGTCACCGAGAGGGGAGACAAGGCGGCGTAAAGTTAAAGTAAAACATCGCAACCACCGCTAAGCCATGGATTCATCGTAAAAATTTATGATCGCTCGGCATCCTGTGGATAACTTTGTGTAAAAGCCCGCGGCCACCCCCGTGGAGCGGCCGAGCGACGCACATTTCGCCGAGATCGGGCTTTGCGTCGGCTCGATCCAGATTATTTTACAAATCAAGGATTTAGAAAAATAATTTGCGCGTGATGCTACTCTGCTACGCCAAAATTCACGATGTGACAAAGGTGGCAAAAAAATGTGTATAAGTGGCCGCCAGCAGGTGTTGACAAGTCGCTACTACCGCGGTTTGCACAAGTCCAGGCCCCTGACGAACAGGGTCCACGCTATGGCATTGCAGCAACGGCCGGCGATCATTCGACGGCACGCATTGCGCGGCTGTACTGGTGTACTTCGTCGACCAGTTCGGTAACCGCCTGCACTGGCGTGAATTGCGAAATGCCATGCCCGAGGTTGAATATGTGCCCCGGGTGATTGCCGTAGGCGTCCAGCACCTGACGAGCCTGGGCGCGAATCACCTCGGGCGGGGCAAACAACACGTTCGGGTCAAGATTGCCCTGCAAGGCAACCCGGCCGCCCACTCGCGCCCGTGCCCGCGCCAGATCGACGGTCCAGTCCAGCCCCACCGCATCGACGCCGCTCGCGGCAATCGCCTCAAGCCACTGCCCGCCGCCCTTGGTAAAGGCAATTACGGGGACAGGCTCGCCATCATGTTCACGCTTGAGCGCCGCGACGACCTGGGACATGTACTGTAGTGAAAACGACTGGTAAATGCGCTCGGCCAGCACGCCGCCCCAGGTATCGAAGATCATCACCGCTTGCGCGCCGGCATCAATCTGTGCATTCAGATAATCGGCGACCGCGCGCGCATTGACCTCCAGGATCCGGTGCATTAGATCGGGCCTGGCATACAGCATCGATTTCACGATACGGAAATCGTCACTGCCACCGCCCTCAACCATGTAGCACGCTAGCGTCCACGGCGACCCGGAGAAGCCGATCAGCGGCACGCGCTGACGGCCATCGGCGCCCACCAGCGCGCGACGGATCTGCGCAACCGCATCGGTCACGTAGCGCAACGTCGCATCGATGCCGGGCACGGCGAGCCGGGCGACGTCGGCCTCGGTGCGGACCGGATGGGCAAAGCGTGGGCCCTCGCCGGGCGTAAATTCAAGTCCCAGCCCCATCGCATCGGGGATCGTCAGGATGTCCGAAAATAGGATTGCCGCATCGAGCGCATAGCGATCGAGCGGCTGCAGCGTCACCTCGGTTGCGTAGTCGGGCTGCTTGGCCAAACCGAGGAAGCTGCCCGCACGGGCGCGCGTGGCGTTGTACTCGGGAAGATAACGGCCCGCCTGGCGCATCAACCAGATCGGCGTGTACTCGGTCGGTTCGCGCCGCAGCGCGCGCAGGAAAGTGTCGTTGGCGAGATTGTGAGGCACGGTACGCTCTGCCCAGGAAAAGCACCATTTTAACGGACGCGCGCCGCGCATCGGCGATTCGAGCAATGGATGCCGACTCGCCTATGATGGACGGGCCTCGGCGTTTCAGCGTTTCGACGTTTCGGTGCGTTAGTGCGCCGTGCACGCATGCGGCACGTTAGGACTCTAGCAGGTTCCGATGCCGGTCCCGCCGTCCCAAGGAGACGCAATGAACGGTTTGACCCGTTTGATCCGTTCATGCGGTGCTTGTGGAAAAACGTGAACGACCGTAACACAAGGCCGCAGCGCACGCGTGTAGCAACGGCCGCACACACTATCGGCTACCTGTGGTCCAAATATTTTAATTAAAAGGCAAAGGCTGCGGAAATAAATAACTTGCAAATGGCAGACGAAAGGAAGTTACAACCTGAAACACTTTGTTACCCCACGGGCGGCGGGTTTCCCCCAAAATGCTTCCATTGGTTTCCAACACGGATGCGGTCTACTGTGTCGTATGAGCGGATGCGACGCGTGAACACCGGTCGGCACTGCCGACGCTCTGCTGCGCAGGGGCATCTTTGTTGGCACCGCGTCAGACGCGGTAACACAATGCCACCCATGGTCTCCTCGCGCTAACCCCGTAGCGTGTGGTTTTTAGCGGGCTCCGAGCCCGCTTTTTTTTGCCCACGCTGGCTGCCTACGCGGTCTTATCCGACGATAGCTTCAACTCGTCAATCATTTTGGCGCGCATCACGAATTTCTGCACCTTGCCCGTTACCGTCATCGGCAAGTCCGACACGAATCGGACGTAATTCGGGATTTTGTAGTGAGCGATCTGGCCATGGCAAAAGTCTCGGATATCCTCCGCGGTCGCCGTCTCGCCAGGCCGCAGCACGATCCAGGCGCACAGTTCCTCCCCATATTTCGCGTCCGGCACCCCGAAGACCTGCACCGACTGTATCTTTGGATGCCGAAACAATAATTCCTCGATCTCCCGCGGATAAATGTTCTCGCCGCCACGGATCACCATGTCCTTGAGTCGTCCTACGATATTGCAATACCCCTGCGCGTCCAGCGTCGCCAGGTCACCCGTATGCATCCAGCCGTCGATGATCGACTCGCGCGTCTTTTCGTCGTCGCCCCAATAGCCCTGCATTACCGAATAGCCTTTGGTGCAAAGCTCACCAGTCTGCCCGACCGGCACAATATTACCCAGCGCATCGATGATCTTCGCCTCCAGGTGCGGCTGAATCCGGCCCACTGTCGTGGTGCGCTTTTCGAGCGGGTCCGACGCCGCACTCTGGAATGAGACAGGGCTCGTCTCGGTCATCCCATACGCAATCGTGATCTCACCCAGGTGCATGCGTGCGACAACCCGCTTCATCGTTTCAATCGGACACGGCGAGCCAGCCATGATGCCGGTGCGCAGCCGACTCAAATCATAGTGCTCGAAATCGGGGTGGTCGAGCTCGGCAATGAACATCGTCGGCACGCCGTGTAGCGCCGTGCATCGCTCGTCCGACACTGCAGCAAGCGTGGCCGCCGGATCGAATCCTTCCCCCGGGAATACCATCGCGGCACCAGTGGACACACAGGCGAGCACCGCAAGCACCATGCCGAAACAGTGATACAGCGGCACCGGGATGCACAACCGGTCCTGCTCCGTTAGACGCATCGACATCGCGATGAAGCGCGCGTTATTGACGATGTTGTGATGGGTCAACGTCGCCCCCTTCGGCTTGCCGGTGGTGCCGCTAGTGAACTGGATGTTGATCGGGTCATGCGCGTCGAGCGTGCCGCTTATCGCGGCGAGGTGCGCCATGTCCAGGCGGCTGCGGCCTTGCTGCACCAGATCGTCGTAGCAAAGCATGCCCGGCGTCCGGCCGGCGCCCATCCTGATCACGTGGCGCAGTTCGGGCAGGCGCGCCGCCTGCAATTCCCCCGGCGCGTGCTGCGCAAGTTCCGGTGCAAGCGTCTGCAGCATCTCGAGATACCGCGACATCTTGAATTGCTCCGCGGCCACAATCGCGCGGCAGCCGACTTTGTTCAACGCATAGTCGAGTTCGGCCAGCCGATAGGCGGGGTTGATGTTGACGAGGATCGCGCCGATGCGCGCGGTCGCAAACTGCGTGACCAGCCATTCGACGCGATTCGGCGACCAAATGCCGACCCGGTCCCCCTGGCCGATGTCCAGCGACGCAAACCCAGCCGCCAGCGCGTCGACCTCCTGGGAGAATTCCCGCCACGTCCAGCGCACGCCCTGCTCCCGGAACACAACGGCCAGATGGTCAGCGAAGCATCGCGCGGTCTGCCCAAGAAACTCGCCCACCGTTGCCCCGGACAGTAGAACATCGGTACGGCCACGAACGTAGGACAAGCCGTTCTTGGGCTCGATTTGTACCGGCGGCAAGGCGAGTGCAGTGGTCATTATCGTCTCCGGTTTCATCCGCTGAGTCGTTCAGGATGACCTTTACGTATTGGGAAGCTTTCAATCGCATTGTGTGACTGTGGAATATCACATTGAGCATCGATTGAACCCGGACGCAACCGCAACGCTTAAAAAGACGAAAAAAACCCACATCGCTCGATGTGGGTTGTTCAGACTGGCGCGGCCGCGAACTTGCCGCAGCCCCCTCCGGGTCAATGCTGTCCGCGACGACGACGCAGTTGCGCGATGGCCGCGAGTTGAGCCGTGGCATAGGCCAGTTCGGCTTGTGCCGTAGCGTACTCGAGGTTCGAGTCGGTGTTCTGCAAGGCCTCTTCGGCACGCTTGCGCGCCTGCTCGGCCTTCGCCTCGTCCAGTTCCGCGCCACGGATCGCGGTGTCCGCGAGCACCGTCACCGCGCCGGGCTGCACTTCGAGGATACCGCCGGCAACGAACACGAACTGCTCGTCACCATTCTCGTCCTCGATACGCACGGAGCCCGGGCGGATACGCGTGATGAGCGGCGTGTGGCCGGGCAGGATGCCCAGTTCACCCGCTTCGCCCGGCAGCGCGACGAATCTCGCGTGTCCCGAGAAAATACTTTCCTCGGCACTGACGACGTCTACTTTGATGGTTGCCATATCGACTCCTGGTTGAGCGTGAATCGCTGGGGTGGGCACGGCCAGTTCTGACTCTCCCGGCGCCCTCAAAAAGAGGACGCCTCCCCGCTACGAACACCCGACCGATTAGATCTTCTTTGCTTTTTCGAAGGCTTCGTCGATCGTACCCACCATGTAGAACGCCTGCTCCGGCAGATGATCGCACTCGCCATCGACGATCATCTTGAAGCCGCGGATCGTTTCCTTCAATGGCACGTACTTGCCGGGCGCGCCCGTGAACACTTCTGCCACGTGGAACGGCTGCGACAGGAAGCGCTGGATCTTACGCGCACGGGCCACCGTGAGCTTATCTTCCGGCGACAGTTCGTCCATTCCGAGAATCGCGATGATGTCGCGCAGTTCCTTGAAGCGTTGCAGCGTCTGCTGCACGCTACGCGTGATCGTGTAGTGCTCCTCGCCAATCACGTTCGGGTCGATCTGGCGCGACGTCGAGTCGAGCGGGTCAACCGCCGGATAGATACCGAGCGACGCGATGTCACGCGAGAGCACGACGGTGGCGTCCAAGTGGCCGAACGTGGTCGCCGGCGACGGATCGGTCAAGTCATCCGCCGGAACGTATACGGCCTGCACCGATGTGATCGAGCCGGTCTTCGTCGACGTGATGCGCTCCTGCAGCTTGCCCATTTCCTCGGCGAGCGTCGGCTGGTAGCCCACCGCGGACGGCATCCGGCCCAGCAGCGCCGACACTTCCGTACCCGCCAGCGTGAACCGGTAGATGTTGTCGACGAAGAACAGCACGTCACGGCCTTCGTCACGGAAGTGCTCGGCCATCGTCAGGCCCGTCAACGCCACGCGCAGGCGGTTGCCCGGCGGCTCGTTCATCTGGCCGTACACCAGCGCGACCTTGTCCAGGACGTTCGAGTCCTTCATTTCATGATAGAAGTCGTTCCCTTCGCGGGTCCGCTCACCGACACCGGCGAACACGGAGTAACCGCCGTGCTCCTTCGCGATGTTGTTGATTAACTCCATCATGTTCACGGTCTTGCCCACGCCGGCGCCACCGAACAGACCCACCTTCCCGCCCTTTGCGAACGGGCAAATCAGGTCGATCACCTTGATGCCCGTTTCAAGCAGCTCCGTCGATGGCGACAGTTCGTCGAACGCCGGGGCCTTTTGGTGGATCGAGCGCGTGTTCTCGTGCGAGATCGGGCCCGCTTCATCGATCGGCCGGCCGAGCACGTCCATGATCCGGCCGAGCGTCGGCGTGCCGACCGGCACGGTGATCGGGTTGCCCGTGTTCTTCACCGTCAACCCACGGCGCAAGCCTTCGGACGATCCCAAACAGATCGTGCGCACGACGCCATCGCCGAGTTGCTGCTGGACTTCGAGCGTCAGATCGCTGCCTTCCAGAATCAGTGCGTCGTAGATCTTCGGCATTTGCTCGCGCGGGAACTCCACGTCGATAACGGCGCCGATGCACTGTACGATCTTGCCTTCTACCAAAGCAGTAGTACTCATCGCATTTCCTTTAGATACTTGATTCTTTCCCCGCGCGCGGCGCGTGGTTCCGGGCTTCGTCCAGGCGTGGCTCAGACCGCCGCCGCACCACCGACGATCTCCGACAGTTCCTTCGTGATCGCTGCCTGCCGGCTCTTGTTGTAGACGAGCTGCAGGTCGTTGATCACCGTTTTCGCGTTATCGGATGCTGCCTTCATCGCCACCATCCGCGCCGATTGCTCGGATGCCATGTTCTCGGCCACGGCTTGGTACACCAGCGCTTCCACATAGCGCACCAGCAGGTCATCGACCACCGCCTGCGCATCGGGCTCGTAGATGTAGTCCCATGACGACTTCGGCGTTGGGGCTTCATCCGCGCGCTTCTCGAAACGTTCGTCGGTCAACGGCAGCAGTTGCTCGATCACCGGCTCCTGCTTCATCGTATTGACGAAACGTGTGTAAGCCAGGTACACCGCCGACAACTCGCCTTGCGAATACCGATCAAGCTGGACCTTGATCGCGCCGATCAACTTCTCCAGGTGCGGGGTATCACCCAGATGCGTGACCTGCGACACGACCTTGCCGCCGAAGCGGTTCAAAAAGGTGAGGCCCTTGCCACCGATTGCAGTTGACTCAGTCTTGATGCCCTGTGCGTCGAGGTCCTTGAACTTCTGCACCAGCGCACGCAGCACGTTCGTATTCATGCCGCCGCACAAGCCCTTGTCGGTGGTCACCACGATGACACCCGCCGTCTTCGCGCCGACGTTCTTCACCATGAACGGGTGACGATACTCCGGATTCGCCCCGCTCATATGCGCGGCAATATCGCGAACTTTGTCGGCGTACGGACGAGCCGTGCGCATGCGCTCCTGCGCGCGTCGCATCTTCGACGCGGCCACCATTTCCATCGCCTTGGTGATCTTGCGCGTGTTCTGCACGCTCTTGATCTTGCCGCGGATTTCCTTCATGCCAGCCATTGCTTACTCCTTGTCCGAAGCGGCGCAGCCCGTCGTGACGTTGCACGATGTAGGCCGCATTCTGTCCGCATTCCCGAGATCAGTAAGCGCCGGACTTTTTGAAGTCCTTGATCGCCGCATGCAACGCGGCTTCATCGTCCTTCGCTAAGTCCTTGTTGTCTTCGATACGCTTGATCAGCGCGGCATGGCTGGTCTTCAGGAACTCGCCCAGGCCCTTTTCGAACGGTAGCACGTGCTTCACTTCCAGGTCGTCCAGGTAGCCGTTGTTCGCGGCAAACAGCGCAACCGCCAACTCCCAAACCTGTAGCGGCTGATACTGCGGCTGCTTGAGCAGTTCCGTCACGCGACGGCCACGCTCGAGTTGCTTACGGGTCGCTTCGTCTAGGTCCGATGCAAACTGTGCGAACGCCGCAAGCTCGCGGTACTGCGCCAAGTCAGTACGGATGCCGCCGGACAGCTTCTTGATCACCTTCGTCTGCGCCGCGCCACCGACCCGCGACACCGAGATACCGGCGTTGATCGCGGGGCGAATACCGGCGTTGAACAAATCGGTTTCCAAGAAGATCTGGCCATCGGTAATCGAGATGACGTTGGTCGGCACGAACGCAGTTACGTCACCGGCCTGCGTTTCAATCACCGGCAGCGCGGTCAGCGAACCGCTCTTACCCTTCACTTCGCCGTTCGTGAACTTTTCGACATATTCCTCGGACACGCGGGCCGCCCGCTCGAGCAGACGCGAGTGCAGATAGAACACGTCGCCGGGATACGCCTCGCGGCCTGGCGGACGACGCAGCAGCAGCGAGATCTGGCGGTACGCCCACGCTTGCTTGGTCAAGTCGTCATAGATGATCAGCGCGTCCTGACCGCGATCGCGGAAGTATTCGCCCATCGTGCAGCCGGCGTACGGCGCGATGAATTGCATCGCGGCGGAATCGGATGCCGACGCAGCCACGACGATCGTGTAGTCCATCGCGCCATGCTCTTCGAGCTTGCGCACGACATTCATGATCGACGACGCTTTCTGGCCGATCGCGACGTAGATACACGTCAGGTTCTTGCCCTTCTGGTTGATGATCGCGTCGACGGCCACGGCGGTCTTGCCGGTCTGGCGGTCGCCGATGATCAGCTCGCGCTGGCCACGGCCGATCGGCACCATCGAATCGATCGACTTCAAGCCGGTCTGCACCGGCTCGGACACCGACTTGCGCCAAATCACGCCCGGCGCAATTTTTTCGATCGCATCGGTGGTCTTCGCGTTGATCGGACCCTTGCCGTCGATCGGGTTGCCCAACGCGTCGACGACGCGGCCGATCAACTCCGGGCCGACCGGCACCTCGAGGATGCGGCCCGTCGTCTTAACCGTGTCGCCTTCGGAAATGTGCTCGAATTCACCGAGAATCACCGCGCCGACCGAGTCGCGCTCCAGGTTCAGCGCCAAGCCGAACGTGTTGCCCGGAAACTCCAGCATTTCGCCTTGCATCACGTCCGACAGGCCGTGGATGCGGACGATGCCGTCGGTCACGGAGACCACAGTTCCCTGATTGCGAACGTCAGCGTCGGCCTCCAGTCCCTGGATCCGGCTCTTGATCAGCTCGCTGATTTCAGAGGGGTTGAGTTGCATAATCGCTCCTGATGTTCAATTCTGTTGCGCGTCGCGTTAGCGTGACGCTGGCGGACCGCAATTCGGTTATGCGGTCAACGCCGTTTGCATCGCCGCGAGCCGCGCGCGGACCGAGGTATCGAGCACTTCGTCGCCAACCGTCACCCGCACGCCGCCGATCAGTGCAGGCTCAAGCTTCACCGTCGGCTTTAGCTTGCGCTGAAATTTGCGCTCGAGCACCGCGACTAGATCGGCAAGCGACTGCCCATCCAGCGCAAACGCACTCTCGATGGTCACGTCGGCCGCACCTTCCTGTGCATTCTTCAATGCATCGAACTGGGCAGCGATTTCGGGCAGCAACGGAACCCGGTGGTTCTCCACCAGCATCTGCACAAAGTTCTTCGCGGCAGGCGAGTCCTTTACCGGCGACTTCAGCGCGGCAAGCAGCAGGTCGACGACCTGCTGGCGGCCCACCTTCGGGCTCGATACAATCGACAGCACCTCGGGAAGACGCGCAACCTGCGCCAACTCCTGCACCAGTGCGGACCAGGCGGCCAGATCGGCGGCACGATCGGTGGACGCTACGCCAAACAGCGCCTCGGCGTACGGACGGGCGATGGTTGCTAGTTCGGCCATGATCAGAGCTCGGCTTTCAGTTGGTTCAGCAGCTCGACGTGCGCGTTCTGGTCAATTTCGCGCTTCAAGATCTGCTCAGCACCCTTGACGGCCAAGGCGGCGACATCGCCGCGCAATGCGTCGCGGACCTTGACCACTTGTTGCTCGGCTTCGGCCTTCGCTTGCGCGATGATCCGCGCCGCTTCAGCCTGTGCGTTGCGCTTGATCTCGTCGGCCATGAGCTGCGCGCGCTTTTCCGCCTCCGCGACGCGCTGCTGCCCTTCATTGCGCGCGTTCGCCAATTCCTGATCGATCCGCTTGTGGGCCGCCTCGAGTTCCGTCTTGCCCTTGTCGGCGGCGGCCAGCCCATCGGCGATCTTCTTCGCACGTTCGTCGAGCGCGCTGATCAGCGGTGGCCACACGAACTTCATCGTGAACCACGCGAGGATCAGGAACACGACCATTTGCGCAATCAAAGTTGCGTTCAGATTCACGGTGTTTCCTTAACGATAGCTTTGCCGGAATTGAAAGCGGGCGCGTTCGCAGGACCTAGCGAAGCTCGCGCCCGTTTCTTCAATACGCCGCGCATCATGCGGCGCGTGGTAACCGAAAACCTTAGCCAGCGAGCTTCGACAGCAGTGGGTTCGCAAACGCAAACAGCATGGCCACACCGACGCCGATCAGGAACGCCGCATCGATCAGACCTGCAAGCAGAAACATTTTGGTCTGCAGCGGGTTCATCAATTCCGGCTGGCGCGCGCATGCTTCGATGTACTTGCCGCCCATCAACGCGATACCGAGGCAGGCACCGATCGCACCCAGGCCGATAATAATGCCGATACCGATGGCGGTCAGACCCTGGATGTTGGCGATGAAAGCTTGCATGATCACTCCTTTTTAAAAGACTCGAAACTAAAAATTTAAACTTGGTGAGCTGGAAACGCTTTAGTGAGCGTCATGTGCCTGGCCGAGGTAAACCAGCGTCAGCATCATGAAAATGAAGGCTTGCAACAGCACGATCAGGATGTGGAAGATCGCCCAGATGCTGCCGGCGAGCACGTGACCGACAAAGCCGAGCACCGTGGTGTCCGCACCAAAGCTCCAGATGCTACCTAGCAGCGCGATCAACAGGAACAGCAGTTCGCCTGCGTACATGTTCCCAAACAACCGCATGCCGAGCGAAACGGTCTTCGCGAGAAACTCGATGAGGTTGAGCAACAAGTTCGGTAACCAAAGAAACGGGTTCGAGCCGAATGGTGCCGACACCAGCTCGCGTACAAAGCCGCCGGGCCCCTTGATCTTCACGTTGTAATACAGCATCAGCACGAGCACGCCGAGCGCGATACCCAACGTGCCGTTCAAGTCGGCGGTCGGCACGAGCCGATGATGTGAAATCGTGTTCGACAGGCCGATCCATTCGATGATGCGGCCCGGCAGGTCAACTGGAATGAAGTCCAGCGAGTTCATCAACGCAACCCAGATGAACACGGTCAGTGCCAGCGGGGCGATAAAGCGGCGATTGCCATGGACGATTGCCTTGGACTGGTCCTCGACCATCTCGACCAACATTTCAATCGCGCATTGGAACCGGCCCGGAACCCCTGGCGTTGCGGCACGTGCAGCAATCGCCAGTATCACGATCGTGACGAGCCCCATCGCGATCGACCAGAACAGCGTGTCGAGATTGATGATCGAGAAGTCGACGATCGAAGTCTGGTGCTTCGTCGCGAAATTCTGTAAGTGGTGCTGGATATACTCGGACGGATCCAGATGCGTTCCTGCGCTAGCGGCCATGACGTGTCAATCCAATAAATCGAAAACTTGCTTCGTCGGGTACCGCACCGCTCAGCGCCATGCCAGCGCGAGCCAGTACGTTTTCAGCGCAATGAGGTAGGTGACAAGCAGCGCGAGCCAGTGGACGTTCCGATACAGCATCGCGGTCACAACAAACATCGCGACCGTCGACGCGATCTTGACCGCCTCGCCCAGCACCCAGGCAAGAATGCTCTCGGTGCTGCCCTTCCTCCTCAGGCGTGCCGCGAACAACGCACTCGGCACCCAGCATATCGCCCCGCCCAACACCGCGGACAGCGCAGCATGACCCGGCGACTTTGAAAACAGCCACCACGCGAGCGCCGCTGCCAGGGATACAACCATTTGCGCTGTCACGACCTTCGTCGGCGTGACGCGCGATGGACGGCTCACCTGCGGCCCGAACATTCGTTCGGCTTCGCCCCGGGTGAGCGGAACGATGTCGTTATCTTCCAGCTCGTCGTCCCGATCGTTGTGCGCAGTGGCAAGCCGGTTTGATGGCTTGCAAGGCGATGGCGCCGAACCCGACGCAACGGCCGGATCACGCTCGTTTTCCGGTACGCCGGTTGTCATCACACATCCTCTGCAGCCCCACCACGCTTACACGCGCCTTTCGGGGTAGGCAAGCTGATAAATCCGGGCGATTGTAAGCGATTGTTGCAGCGTATTCAAGGCTTTATTGCCGCCGGCACCCGTGCGTCCGGCCCGGCGTGCGCAATGTACGGTGTTGCTTTGCCTTAGCGTTTTCCTTACTACACGCTGACGCGGGGCATGCGTCATGGTGCACGCCTGCGCTACAACAACATCCTCCCCAGCAACAACGCAAGCACGTAAAACGGCAACGAAATCACGTGAAAGTACCACCAGCTGCCATGCGAGCCGACCAGGCGCATCGCAATGAGGTTCGCTAGCGAACCGATTGCGATGCCAAAGCCGCCGACGCTGACGCCGAATGCGAGCGCGCGCCAATCTTGCGAGTACTCGGCGAGTATGATCGCCGCCGGCACATTGCTAATGAGCTGCGACACCAGTGCGCCGGCAAGGTAGGCCGGCCCCGGCCGCGTGAGATCGGCGTCCGCCAGCAGTCGGTGCACGATCGGCAGCAACGCGGCACTGCGCAGCACGATAAACATCAGCACGAAGATCAGCAGCAACAGCCAGTCGATGCGCATCACGATGTCGCGCCGCCACGCTCCTAAGCCCAGTGCCACCAACGCAAGGCCGATTCCGGCATGATGTGCGTCGGCCAGCGCCACGAAGCCGGCGAACGAGGCCGCGGCGGCGCAGAACAACGGCCGGTCAAGCGTGCCTGGCAATGGATCGCGTGACAGGTCCAATGGCCGCGCGCGGCATGTCACTAGCGTCAACGCCACCAGCACGGCCATCAGCGCGGCGCACAACGGCGCAAGCGCGACGATGAACGCGACGAACGACTCGCCGCTGCGCTGCCACAGAAACAGGTTCTGCGGGTTGCCGAACGGAGTCAGGATGGAGCCGGCATTGACCGCCAAAGCCACGAGGACGACCAGGCGGCCGACGGGCAGCGGCACGAGCGCATGCAGCGACAGCATCAGGGGAACGATCACAAATAACGCAACGTCATTGGTGAGCAGCGTCGACAAGCCGGCGGCGAGCAGCACGAGCAACACCGCAAGGCCACGCTCACTGCGGATGCAACGCACCAGGCGATGCGACGCCCATGTCAGAAATCCTGAATATTCGACGGCTTTGGTTAGCATCAGCAGACCGGCCAACGTCATCACGGTTTGCCAATCGACCCGGGCCGGCATGGTGCGCCAGGGCTGCGGGTGAACACACTGCAATAGCGCGAACACCGTGACCAGCGTCGCCAGTATGGGCTCCTTAGCAAGCCCGTGGCACACCACCACGATGACGCGACGAAGCCGGCGATATGCGCCGCCCACGCCGCGTGGCATAGCGACGGACTGCGCAGAGCCGGCGCCCTGCTTGCATTGCACGCGGCGCGACGGCGCTTCGTGACGCGACATCACGCAGTCGCGTCGCGACGCAGGCGTGCCAGGATGCCATCCAATGCGTCGAGGCTACCAAAGTCGATTGTCAGCTGCCCACGACCACGCCGACCCATCTTAATCCTGACCGTGGCCGCAACCAGGTCGGACACCTCCTCCTCGAGCCGCATAATGTCACGGCTGCGCTCCTGGCTCGCTCGCTTGGCCGATGGCGGGATCTGCTTGGCGGTGGCCGCAACCAGCTTCTCCGTTTCACGGACCGACAAGCGGCGGTTGACCACCTGGTTCGCCAACGTAATTTGGGTCGCCCCATCCACGGCCAACAGTGCCCGGGCATGTCCCATGTCGAGATCGCCCGCCAACAGCATGGTCTGAACCGGCTGCGCCAGATTGAGCAGTCGCAGCAGGTTCGACACCGCGCTACGCGAGCGTCCGAGCGATTCGGCCGCTTGCTCGTGCGTGAACTTAAATTCGTCGAGCAGCCGCTGGATGCCCTGCGCCTCCTCGAGCGGATTGAGATCCTCGCGCTGGATATTCTCGATCAGCGCCATCGCGGCCGCCGCTTCGTCCGCGACCTGCTTGACTAGCACCGGCACCTCGTCGAGGCCGGCGAGCCGTGCCGCGCGAAAGCGTCGCTCCCCGGCAATAATCTCGTAGCGCTGCGCTGCCACCGGTCGCACCAGAATCGGCTGCATCAGCCCCTGCGCGCGGATGCTCGCAGCGAGCTCCTGTAATGCGCCTTCGTCCATCCGCGTGCGCGGCTGATATTTGCCGGGTTGCAGCCGGTCCAGCGGCAGCACGCTCGGCGAGCCCTGTTGCTTGACGGCTTCAGTAATGTCGGCACTGCCCCCGAGCAGTGCATCGAGGCCCCGACCTAATCCCTTCTTCTTGACTGCTGCGTTCATCGTCATCCCTCGCGACGCGGCTTCGCCGCGACGCCTGTTTCACCCGACCTGTGCCTGCGCAAACAGGCCTTAAAGCGCACGCACGCGCTCGATCATTTCCGCACCAAATTGCAGGTATGCCTGGGCACCCCGTGACGCACCATCGAATACGATACCCGGCATCCCATAGCTGGGCGCCTCGGCCAACCGGACATTGCGCGGAATCACTGCATTGAATACCTTGTCGCCAAAATGCTGCTTCAATTGGTCTGATACCTGCTGTTGCAGCGTGATTCGTGGATCGAACATGACCCGCAGCAGGCCGATCACGGTCAGCTCGCGATTCAGGTTTGCGTGAATTTGCTTGATGGTATTGACCAGATCGGACAATCCCTCGAGTGCGAAGTACTCGCACTGCATTGGGATGATCACACCATGCGCCGCGCATAAGCCATTTAAGGTCAATAACGATAGCGCCGGTGGACAGTCAATCAGCACAAAGTCGTAAGCATCGGCGACCTTGGCCAGTGCGTCCTTGAGTCGTCGCTCGCGTTGCGGCGCGCTCACAAGCTCGACCTCGGCCCCCGCAAGCTCACGATTTGCCGGTAACACGTCGTATCCCGACGTCGGCGCGCGGGTGCAGGCATCGGCGATTGCCACGCCGTCGACCAATACCTCATAGACAGTGTTAGCGCAATTGGCCTTGTCCACGCCACTGCCCATCGTCGCGTTGCCTTGTGGATCGAGATCGATCAGCAACACGCGCTGTCCCTGCATCACCAGGCTCGCGGCGAGGTTAACCGACGTCGTGGTCTTGCCAACTCCGCCCTTCTGGTTCGCGATACAAAAGATCTTGGCCACGGCTTGCTGGCCTGCGGGGCTTGTCGCGTTCACCACGCGCGACTCGGCCAGGGTGTTGTCAGCATCGCTCATTCAGGCTCCACAGCTATTTCAACAAGATGACGCTCAGCATTGAGCGACGGAACAGTCAGACGAATGACCTGGCGCACCGTCGCACCAGTCGGCAACCGGGCGATCTCCTCATCCGGACGCACGCCCTTCATGGCCCATAACGCGCCGCCTGGCCTGACCAAATGCCGAGCGAGCGTAACAAAATCGGCCAACTCCGCGAACGCGCGCGATACGATTGCATCGAATCGAACCGGCACGTCAATCTCAGCGCGCAACGCCTGCACGCGACCAGTCACGATAGACAGGTTCGACAAGCGCAAGCATCCCTTGGCTTGCTGCTGGAATGCGGTTTTCTTGTGCACGATATCGTTGGTCACTACGTCGCAAGACGGCATAGCGAGCGCGATCACGATCCCTGGCAGACCACCACCCGAACCGACATCAAGCAACGACGCTGGCGGACGGGACGCGATATATGGCACGATCGCCAGCGAATCGAGCAGATGCTGGATCACCATTTGACGCGGCTCGCGGATCGCCGTCAGGTTGTAGACCGCATTCCATTTCGTCAGCAAGCCAACATAGTCCAACAATCCGCCGATCTGTTCCTCCGACAGCGGAACGCCCAACTCAGTGGCACCACCACGCAACAATAGTTCAAGCTCGGGCCGTTGCGCCGCAAAATTTTCTGGCGCGCGTCGAGTTGCCCCACTCCCGGTACGGATCATTGCGCGGTAGCCCGAGTGGAGGAAGCGCCCGTTGTGGCATCGACGGCTTCTGGTTCAGTGAGAGGGGTATCCGCCGCCACTGCGCTTTTTTTCAGTGTCGAACGACCCAGGCCTTTCTTCAGATGAACCATCAACAGCGAAATGGCCGCGGGTGTCACACCGGAAATCCGCGAGGCTTGGCCGATGGTTTCAGGACGATGATGATTCAGCTTTTGGCAGACCTCAAACGACAACCCGCGGACCTGCACGTAATCCAAGTCTGCCGGCAACCGGGTATTCTCATGCGCTTCGTTCCGCTCGATTTCGCCTGCTTGTCGCTCGATATAGCCTTGATACTTGATCCCGATCTCGATCTGGTACTTGACTTGCTCAAGTAGCCCCGGATCGTCGACCAATACGTCGGGCGGTGCATAACGGCTAGCCTGCAATGCCATCAAGCCTTCATAGCTCACTCCAGGACGGCGCAACAAATCCGCTAGGCTGTATTCATGGTCGATCGGCTTGCCCAGCAACGCAACCGCGTCCTCCGCCGGCAACGTCTTAGGATTGACCCATATCGACTTCAAACGGGCTGTTTCACGTGAAACAGCTTCGCGTTTACGCGAGAATGCCTCCCAGCGCACGTCATCGACGACACCCAATTCCCGGCCGATTTCCGTCAGCCGCATGTCGGCATTGTCTTCGCGCAGGCTTAACCGGTATTCAGCCCGGCTGGTGAACATCCGGTAAGGCTCAGATACGCCTCGCGTCACAAGATCGTCAACGAGCACACCCAAGTACGCCTGGTCGCGACGGGGCACCCATGCATCGCGCTGCTGCACAAAGCGCCCCGCATTGATGCCCGCCAGTAGCCCCTGAGCGGCGGCTTCTTCATACCCAGTCGTTCCGTTGATTTGTCCGGCAAAGAACAATCCTGCGATCGCCTTCGTCTCCAGCGATGCCTTCAGCGCCCGTGGATCAAAATAATCATATTCGATTGCATAGCCCGGCCGTAGGATATGGGCATGCTCGAGACCTTTCATCGAGCGAATCAGGTTCAGTTGCACGTCGAACGGCAAGCTGGTCGAGACACCATTCGGATAGAACTCGTTTGTCGTCAGCCCTTCCGGCTCCAAAAAGATCTGATGGGATTCCTTAGTGGCGAATCGATGAATCTTGTCCTCAATCGACGGGCAGTAGCGGGGACCTACGCCTTCGATCACGCCGGTGTACATCGGTGAGCGATCCAGGCCACTACGGATGATCTCGTGCGTCCGCGCGTTCGTATGGGTGATCCAGCAAGACACTTGCCGCGGGTGCTGGTCCGCGCAACCCAGGAATGAGAATACTGGAATTGGATCCAGATTACCTGGTTGCTCTTCCAGCTTCGAGAAATCGATGGATCGGCCATCGATCCGAGGTGGTGTGCCGGTCTTCAATCGTCCCTGTGGCAGCTTCAGTTCTCTCAGACGCGCTGATAACGACACCGCGGCCGGATCGCCGGCGCGACCGCCTGTATAGTTGTTCAGGCCCACATGAATTTTGCCGTCCAGGAACGTGCCTGCGGTCAAGACAACTGCACGGGACCGGAAGCGAATGCCGACCTGCGTAACAGCGCCTGCTACACGGTCGCCTTCGATGATCAGGTCGTCAACGGATTGTTGGAACAACCACAGGTTCGATTGGTTTTCCAGACGGCGTCGAATCGCCGCCTTGTACAAGATACGGTCAGCCTGCGCGCGCGTCGCTCGAACGGCAGGGCCTTTGGACGAATTGAGAATACGAAATTGGATTCCGGCTTCATCGGTGGCAACCGCCATTGCCCCACCCAAAGCATCGACCTCCTTGACCAGATGTCCTTTACCAATGCCCCCAATCGACGGGTTGCAACTCATCTGGCCAAGCGTCTCGATGTTATGTGTCAGCAGCAACGTCTTCGCGCCCATCCGGGCGGAAGCAAGCGCGGCTTCGGTGCCGGCATGTCCGCCGCCAACCACGATGACATCAAATTCGGTGGGGTAAAGCATGATGATGACGCGCCGAGCAACCGTGCGCGCCCCTGTAAAAGAGATAAGGGAATCCACGAATTATAGCGGCTCAGCTACATTGATGAATTGATCCGCACGATTTATGCGCGAAAAAAGCGTCGTGTTTCACGTGAAACAACCGCAGAATCATCGCCGTGCCGACCCTAACCGCGAGGCCGGCCGCAAGGAGACGCTGCGCCGGCGGGTTTTTTGGCAAGGCTTAGGTATGTCTTGATCACGTGCAGATGTCTCAAACACGCGCGAATTCAATGCAAATGATGCTGCGATATACGCCGATCGTTCCACGCAAATGCACACCGCTCGCGACATTCTCGAGCACTGTATGGTTGGCCGTATTTCATTTACTGAAATGTACGGCCGGTGCCTCGCTTGACGGTATTGTGCGAACCGAGCCGATCGATGCACTGCCCACGACAGCGTGATCTCACCGCGCGTAGGTTGCAGCACGCCGGTCACAAGGTGAAATGTCGTCGATTTGCCGGTGCCATTAGGGCCGATCAACCCAAAGACCTCCCCCGCCTTCCATCCAAACGACACGCCGTTGACCGCGACCAGCCTGCCAAACTCCTGACGCGCATGATTGACCGACAATAGCAGTTCGCTGGCCGTCGGCTTTACATGTTACGGCAGCGGCGGCTGGGCCGACTGCGGCACACCGAACACAATGGCCTCGAAGTTGCCATTCTCGCCGAGCAACTTGGACGACAGCGACTGCAGCCCGTCCCGCAGCACCAGTCAGGATCGCCGCGCCAAGCACAGCGCCCCATACATGCGTAATGCCGCTAACAACGGCCATGAACCGGCACTCGACCCCATGGTCCAGACCAAAGGGCGTTGGATTGATTGACGGCACGCTACAAATGCACGTACAGGAAGCCCGAAATCGAGGCCAGCACCGCTGCATACACGAAAATCACGATCTTCATCCATGTCATGTTTACGCCCATCGCTTCAGCCATCGTCCCGCCGCAGCACAACGCGCGGATGGCACGTTCGGGCTAGGCTATTTAGCAAGTTTTACACCGACACGACCGTGGCCAGCACCACCATCCAGATTAGGTAGTCGATGCTGCGGCTACTATCCGGTATCCAACCGAATCACTCGAGCGCCGGCATGCCGTTGATCCCGTCGTACTTGCCCAGCCATTCCATACTGCTGAACAGAAAGAAAAGCGAAATACCTCAGGCTATCGTGTCCAGCGGCAGGCAGTGCCCAGACAGCCGCATCATGATGGCGCCAATCGCCAGTGCGGCGAGCGCTGCGATGACGACGCCGACCACTAGGCCGAACCATGGCAAGATCCATAGCGAGTGGTTAGGAACGCGGTCGCATAGGCGCCCAGCCCAACAAAGGCGGCTTGACTAAAGCTAGTCATGCCGCCTACGCCGGTCAACAGCACGAGCCCAATTGCGACAATGACATACAGACCGATATAGTGGAGTAAATAATCCAATATTCGGGCAACCGGGCCACATCGGGCAGCCGTTGATCATAATCGACTATTTATTTAATTCATTAATATTATTTCAGAAAAACCACGCGTCGTTTCCTCGATACTCAGCAGGCGAATGAGCATGTCGAGCATGCATTGCATTATCCGTCGATGACGCAGATAAGACAGCGAATCGGCGCGTGCCTTTAAATCGGATAGATATCACACTCTCCTCCATTTCGTGATTCCCATACGCTCGCTGCGCCAATACCGATCGTGCATCCGGCACACGCCCCTGTCACACCGCGTGACGCCGCCACCTAAATCAGGCTGAAATACAATCGGCGACAACGCAATTGTCTGATAAACGTCAATTGACGGCGCAAATAAAAAGCGCTGTTGGATACTTATCCAACAGCGCTTTCTTTTTCGGGCGCTTTGCGCCACTTGTCTCCTCGTTCTCCACCTGTAAATTCGGTGCGTTGAACGGTTTGAAGATTAAACAATCACCTGCCCAGCAACAACTAGCATTTACCCTAGTGGTGCATGATGCTCGAAATGGGTGCTTCCCATTACATTGCCATGATGCGCCACACCGCTGTTTCAACCGCAACGCCCGAGGCGCCGCGCAGGCGACGATCTCACGCACTACGCCGCGCCATTTCCGTGCGACGGTGCTGCCGCTTGCCGTGTTGCACGGCAAGCGGTTTTCCCGTCACGGCTTGCAGCGCAGCGGCTCGTTCATGATGGGCGGTTCTAGCCAGGCGCCCCTGCCTTAAGCCGCCGCGCCAGCTCCACCGCCACCCAGTTCAGCCGCGCAGGCTTCTCAAAGGGTTTCACATCGTATTGCTGGATCACCCGCGCCACGTCATCCTCGTTCGCCTCGCCCGTCACGAGCTTGCCGGTCAGCAGCAAAATGGGCGCGTCGCCGTAGCGCGACTGCCGGATCGACTGGATGGTCTGTTCGGCCGTGCCGCTCTCCAGTAGCCAGTCAACAATGAATCCGTCGAACACGTTCTCGCGAAGCGCCGCGCGAAACGTCGCCTCCGTGTTGTACGGCTGGGCAACATAGCCATGGGAATGGAAATACGAGCACATCTCGGCAGTCAAGAGCGGATCGTCATCGAGTATCGCTATGACCGGGCTCACCTCAGGCGCGCTTCGAGGGCGTATCAGAATCTGCTCGACCACGAAATAGTCGCCCCCCGGCGCCGCCTCAACCGGAAACACCTTCCATCGATTGCCGTCCTTGAGCGCAACAAACTCCAGCCCCGACACGTCATACGCCCGCTCTCCAATATCGGCTAGGCAACGATAGGTAGCATCGCCAATATAAAACACCGCTTCTTGCATCTTCGCGGCTATTGCGCTAACCGGCTCGCTTGAGTCGAGGCCATCGAGCAGCATCGCCGCAGACTCGCCATACGCTTGCGCCACCGCCTTGACCTGCGCAATGGTCCACGGATTGGCCCCCTTCATTTTCCGATGCGCTTGCGAATAGCTCAGCCCGAGAATGCGCTGAATCTCCGCCGCATGCTGACGTTTGCCAACACCATGCCGGTTCAGCAAATCATGAATTCGCATGGCAATCGCCAACGACTCTTCTGAAATCTTGTCTTCGCTTGAAAACATGTAATGTCTGGTTCGTCTGCTCGCCCCCAACCGGATGCCCAGATCCGCCGAGAGCCGGTTCACCAGCACGCAGCTTGGCGTGCCCGTCCCCGCAATGATGTAGTCCTACTCGCCGACGTCGCCACGAGCCGGCGATTGCTGCTGCGCTGCGGCTGGTTGAACAACAACGGCATAATGACACGATGATACGCTAAGCTGCATGAGCAGCCGCGCGGCAGGCGCCGTTCGGCCATTTACCGCACCCATCGTCGTGGAGAGATCAATGGCACGCAACATCGAGATCAAGGCCCGGGTTCCGAACATCGACGCGCTGCGCGAGCGCGCGGCGGCGCTCGCTAGCGGCGACGCCCCCCTGGTGTACCGCCAGCAGGATCACTTCTACGATGTGCCGCGTGGCAGACTGAAACTACGGCAGTTCGAGGATGGCACGCCAGCCGAGTTAATCTTCTACCAGCGCGATGACCGCGATGGCCCAAAGGTGTCGTTCTACCAGCGCTGTCCGGTCGCGAATCCGCACGCCACGCATGCGCTACTGGCTGCGGCACTGGGCACGCGCGGCATCGTCACGAAGGAGCGCACCGTCTACCTGGCCGGCCGCACCCGGATCCACCTGGATCGCGTCGACGGCCTGGGTGATTTTGTCGAGCTTGAAGTCGTGCTCGCGCAGGATGACGAGGAAGCGATCGGTGAGGCGGAAGCACTCGATATCTTCAGCAAGCTGGGTGTCTCCGACACAGACCTCGTGCCGCATGCCTATGTTGATCTACTGCAGGAACAAGTGACGACATGATCCAGAAACTCAGCACCGACGAGCGCGCAAAGCTCGGCTCGACATTGCCCGCGTGGCAGCCGGTCAGCGGCCGCGACGCGATTCGGCGCCAGTTGCAGTTCGCCGACTTCAACGCGGCGTTCGGCTTCATGACCCGTGTGGCGATTAAGGCACAGGAAATGAACCATCACCCGGAATGGTCCAATGTCTACAATCGGGTCGAAATTACGCTGGCCACGCATGAAGCAGGCGGCATCACCCCACGCGACATCGAACTGGCCAGGTTCATCGATTCAATCGCCGACGCGTCATGCTGTTGAAAGCTCGCGCGGGCCCTGCCTTTCATGAATGTTAGCGCCCGTTCAGCCGTATGTAAGCCTGCCACGCATCGCGTGCCGCGGGCTCTAGCGCGTCCTCCGGAATGGCGTGCTGACGCGTTACAATCAAAAGCGCATAAGGTTTCGATAGCGCGCTCGCCTCGTTGCCCAGGCGCAATTCATCGCCGGTGGACGGCGAGCGAGCACGCCAGTAGTTGATTGCAGCTTCTAGTTCGTGAATCGAGATATTGGACATCACGGGCCCTTGTGCAAAACGTGGGGCGTTGTCGCCCCGGCAGGCGGTCCAACCCATTGTACTTGAGCGACTTCCATGCGACTTCTCCTGATCGAAGATGACCGCCCCATCGCACGGGGTATCCAGAGTAGCCTAGAGCAGGCGGGCTTCACGGTGGACATGGTCCACGACGGCATTTTTGCGGAACAGGCCTTGACGCAGAACCGGCATGAACTCGTGATCCTCGACCTCGGTTTGCCGGGCATCGACGGCATGACGTTGCTGGCGCGATTCAGGCAGGCGAATCGCCATACGCCGGTCATCGTGCTGACTGCCCGCGACGAATTGAACGATCGCGTGCAGGGCTTGAACAGCGGCGCCGACGACTACATGATCAAACCGTTCGAGCCGGCCGAACTCGAGGCCCGGATCCGTGCAATTATGCGCCGCAGCGGATCGCATGGCGACATGCCGCGCCCGGAAGTGAGCCTTGGCGGACTGCGGCTATCCGGCGTCGATCGGCGCATCTTCAACGATGACAAGCCGCTCGAGTTGTCGCCGCGCGAGTTCGCGGTACTCGAGATGCTGCTGTTGCGTCACGGGCGCGTGGTCAGCAAGGCGCAGTTGCAGGATCATCTGACGCACTTCGGCGGTGACCTCGGCGACACGGCGATCGAGGTCTATGTGCACCGCGTACGCAAGAAGCTCGAGCATTGCCGCGTTGAAATCGTGACCGTGCGCGGCTTCGGCTACCTGCTTCAGGAAATCCGCCAAAACTCGTGACCCCTGCCAAGAGTCTGCGTCGCTCGCTGCTGCGCAAGCTGGCGGCGCCATTGTCGATGCTGGCGTTGATGAGCGGACTCATCGCGTACTGGCTCGCGTGGGAATACACCGAGCGGGTCGTTGACCGCTCGATGGTCGATCTGGCCAGCGCCATTGGACGGCAGGTCGAGCTGTCCGGACCGGACGCGCCGCGGACCGTGCCACCGCTCACGCATGCGATGTTTTCCGATCCGGCACAGCAGTTGATCTACCGTGTGAGCCGCGGCAACCAGCTGATCGCCGGCGACCCGGCATTGCCGCTGCACGGCACGCGGGTGCGCCACATGCGCTACGCGTACGTGTTCGATGCCCGCTATGGCGACAGCCTGGTGCGGGTGGCCCAAGTCCGGGTCGAACAGGTGAACGGCGATGCAATCATCATCGAGGTGGGCCAGCACGTCACACACGGCTACCAGATCGCCGCTGAATTCCTTGTCGCGATCATGATGCCGCTGCTGATTTTGCTATTCGCCGGCTGGGCAATCGTATGGCGCGTGGTCAACCAGCAGTTGAATCCGCTCACTGACCTGGCTGACTCGCTGAACCGCCAGACGCACCGATCGCTGGAGCCCGTAGACGAAACGCATGTGCCACTGGAAATCCGCCCGTTGACCCGTGCACTGAACGCACTACTCGATCGGTTGAAGGCGGCACTGGACGCACAGCGCAAGTTCATTGCCGATGCCGCGCACCAACTGCGCACGCCGTTGACCGCAGTCAAGCTGCATGCCGAACAGGCCAGCGTGGCCAAGGACAACACGACGTTGCGGCTTGCGCTACACGAGCTGCGCACCTCAGCGGACCGCGCAGTGCGCCTATCTAACCAATTGTTGTCGTTGGCCCGTGCGGAACCGGAGGAGCAAAACGCGCGATTCGTCGACATCGACCTGACCGAGCTTGCGTTCGACACTGGCGCGGAATGGGTGCCCCGGGCGCTGGCCGCGCAGCTGGATCTAGGCTTTCACTCCGATCCGCCACCGGATGGCAAACCGCTGATCGTGCGAGGCAATCCGGTGCTGCTACGCGAAGTCATCGGCAACTTAATTGATAACGCGCTTAAATATGTCCCACCGACGCGGCCCAGCGGCGGCGGCACCGTCACGGTCACGGTCACGGTCGGCCGTGTCGATGCCCTGTGCCACGATGCCGGATTGGCTGACGATCGCGCGAGCGCGGCCGTCGAACCCACCGACCTGCGCGGCTGGGCGGAAGTGGTTGTCGAGGATAACGGCCCCGGTGTGCCGAAGGCGCTGCATGCCGACCTGTTCAAGCGCTTTTTCCGCGGCGACGCACAGACCGGCAGCGAAGGGCCGACGGGCGCGGGCCTTGGGCTGGCCATCGTACGAGACATCATCGCGCTGCACGGTGGCTCGGTGCACTATGAAGATGCGCCAGACGGCGGAGCGCGATTCATCGTGCGCCTGCCGCTGCCTTCGTCGCACAAGCCTGGACACGATAACGCGCTGCTAGAGCCAGCCCACTGAGCCCCGGCGCGGCCTACGAATGTAACCTGGCCCGCCGTCGCGGGCGGGCCGCGTTCAGCGCTTTTTCTTCGCCGAGGCCGAATCGCCGCGCTGGCGACTGCCGTTACGCGGCTTCGCGTCGCCGCTGGCGGCACGCGGCTTCTTACCGCTGCCGGGCACCGGCGATGAGGATGCGAGCATCGTGCCACGGCACTTCTTTGCGCCGCACCGGCACTCATATTCCTTTTTCAGCTTCTTTGTCAGCCGCGCGTCGATGACCAGCCCATAGTCGTAGAACAACTCCTCATCCGGCTCGATCGTGCGGATTGCATGGATGAATACGCGCCCGTCGATCTCCTGCGCTTCGCAGTTCGGCGCACACGAATGATTGATCCAGCGCGCACTGTTGCCGTCGACCTTGCCATCGATCACTGTGCCGTCATCCAACGCGAAATAAAATGTGTGGTTTGGCTGCTCAGGATCGTGCGGATGACGACGCAGCGCTTCCTTCCAGGAAATGCGCTCTCCTTTATATTCGATCAGCTGCTCGCCCGGCGCAATCTTGCTGGTCGCGAACACGCCTTTGCCATGTACTCCAGAGCGGCGCACGGCGATCCTGCGTGAACTCATCGAATCGTCCCTTCCCGAAGAATCAACTGTGAAACTGCGCATCGTACACGTACACCATTGCGCTGTTCAACGCGGGCACGCATCGAATGCATCGAGGATCGCACCAACGAGCCGTGCTGCGCATGTCCCACAGTCCGAGGTCTGCCGGCGTGATGCGGCCGGCCGGTTCCACCACGCTCGCCTCGCCGATGCCTAGCATGCCGGCCCTGGACAACGCCAGTTAGCCCATGGATCGTGTGCCAGTCCGTAGCCCGGCCCTGCGACGCTGAATACTGGCACATCGACAAGATGACGATCCGGTTCGCAAGCATCACATCGCGCAGTCGGAACGGAGAAAAGAGGACGTTCATCGCGGCACGATTCCAGGTAGTGGCACACTGTGCATGAGCATAGTATAGGGGCAGGCCGCGCGCCGGCTGCAACGCGCCGCGCGCCCGGCCCTCGCCATGCCTGGCGCCAGACGCTGCGGCCACGACATGGCGGTGCCCGCCCTCAGGCGGCTTGCGAGAAGATCTTCCAGGTTCTCTTTTGTGTGGGTACGTCAGCTTCTTCGAAGACCGAACAATCGAGCCGCAGATCGGTGTCGCCCATTGACAGATCGAGCAACTCGCACCGGTGCGGTGTCTTCTTCGGAGTTTTGCTCGGCCCAAAATGAGTACATGAGACACACATCCGATGACGCGGAATATGGTCCTTCTCCTGCATCTGCCAGATCATCTTCAACAACGAGCGATAGAAGTGCGATTGCTCCTCCGGGCGCAGCACACCGAGCGCATGCCCGATGAAGTCGGGCCATTGCAATGCCTTCTTGGCAGCCGTCTTGCCACGCGCACTCAGACGCACCGCGAGCGCCCGCCCATCGTCCAGCGCGCGGCGCTTCTCGACCAAGCCCTTACTCTCTAGGGTACTGACCGCATCGCTGGTGGTGGCCGGTGTCAATGCCGTCTCACGCGCGATCTCGCCCAGACGCATCGGTCCCTTACGCTGCATCAGCAACACCAGGATTTCTCCCTGGGTTGGCGTCAGACCCGCGCCTTCTGCCCAGCCCCAAGCCTGGCTGCGCATTGCCGTACTCAGCCGCAGCAACCCATGGGTAATTCGACCGGTTACCCTATCGCCGTAGACCCCTTCGCTCATAGTCGTGTTTTGCAATCCATCCAAGATAAATATAAAGACGGGAACTTGCAGCGATACACTGCGGCTCCCGCCGTCCGGTTCACTGCCGGCGCAGCGCTGCCGTGCGCCAGGACGCCGACAATAAAATTTCGTACCACGATGTTCCGATGGCCACGTTACCGGGTCGGCGTGTCCATTCTATGCGAGCCTGGATGATAGGTCATGTCGCGCGCGGACATAAACTGTGGATAATCCAGTGGAAAAACGGCGTTGATCACGGTGCATCGATTCTGCACAAGTGCCCGACGATAGTAGCAAGCCAACATTTGTTCATCGCGATCCACCGTGGCAACACCGTCATTCCTATTGTTATTATTTTCGTAACGCATTGATATAATGTTGTTTTTTGTGGTTTTCCACGCTGCGGGCACACCTTTGTTAACGACTATTACTGTTGTATACAACAATACTAATCATCCTGGTGAGGATGTCGAATCGAGTTGACTACAGTGTTAAGCGCGAACATTTCCAACGTTTACCAAGCTTTCCGGACGCCTACATATAATGGCGGACAACAATAAATCGCCGAGTTTCCGTGGGGCTATTCGTTATTCAGCAAGTCGATCCGGGCGTGACCACCACGCGCCATACAGCCGGGATTGCGAAACAATTGCCGACACAGCGATAACGGCAACGCAGCGATGTAAAGGTAACGCGGTGATGTGTCAGCCCCGCCAGCGCAACGTCTGCTGCCGCACCACTTCGGGCAGCGACTGTTCCTGCTCGAAGACGTTGCGCAGCCACGTTGCATCGTTTTCGCCGCCTCGCGCGATTCGCTCGATGTCAGTCAGCGCGTCGATCGAGCCCAGCGCGCGTGCATGCGGCTCTAGTGCGGCGAGCGTTGTCAGGATATCTTCACCGATCGTGCGCCGCTCACGGGTCTGTGGATTGACAAGCACACCGGAAAGTCCGAAACGGCATGCCTCAAAACGGTTGAACGTATAGACGAGATAGTCGTCCTCGGACAGCGTCAGCGGCCGATCGAGCAGTAAGTAACGCGCAAGCGCCTGGATATACGCCGCAATTGCTGCAGCCCGATCGATGGACAGCGGCGTATCCATCACGCGCACCTCAATGGTACCGTAGCCGGGCTTCGGCCGGATGTCCCAGTAGAAGTCCTTCATGCTGTTCACCACGCCGGTGCTGACCATTTTCGAGAAATACGTCTCGAAACCTTCCCAGGTCAGCTCGTACGGCGCGCGGCCCGAGAGTGGAAAGGCAAATACTGAATTGAGCCGCGCCGAATGAAATCCCGTGTCCACGCCCTGCACGTACGGCGATGAGGCCGACAACGCGATGAAATGTGGAATGTACCGCGACATTGAATGCAGTAGAAACAATGCACTGTCCGCGTCCGGGCAGCCGACGTGCACATGCTGGCCGAACACGGTGAATTGCTTGGCCAGATAACCGTACAGTTCCGATAGGTACTGGAACCGCGGCATGTCGAAGATCTGCCGCTCGTTCCATTGCTGGAAGGCATGCGTGCCGCCGCCGCATAGCCCGACATTGAGTTGATCGGCCGCAGAAACCAGCATGTCACGGATCACGCGAAGCTCGTCCAGCGCTTGTGCATGGGAGTGGCAAATGCCGGTCGACAGTTCGATCATGCTTTCAGTGATCTCGGGTGTGACCGCGCCCGGGGCCTTTTGGACCTTGATCAGCCGCATCAGGTCGGATGCGGCCTTGGTCAGGTCATAGTCGTGCGTATTGACGACCTGGATCTCCAACTCGACGCCGAACGTGAACGGTTCCGAATTAATGAAGGGTTCGAGTGCCATGATCAACGCCTCTGGATGCTTCGATTGTGCTTGTTGTCCACCTGGCCGCAGCCGTGAGTTGCAGCTGCGCCGATCGTCATTGACGCCGTTCGCCCGCGCGCGCCAGCCCCCAATACACGAGCAGTGGCGCAGTCAGTTGCAGCATGACAATCGAGCACATCAGCACGGCTCGAAACGCGGGGTCGAAGTCAGGATACAACGCATAGGTGTCGTCCATCAGCAAGTACGCGAGCGCGGACATCGGCGCAAGCGACACGCCCAGCGCAGTGCCTTGACGCAGGTCGATACCGCTGGGCTTGGCAAATGCCAGTACACCCACGAGCTTGGCGACAAAGCGCGCGACGATCAACACAAGCGCAGCCAATCCACCCATCGCGATCTGCGACCATTGGAAGCTGAGCAGCGTCAACACAAACAGGATCACGGTTAGCAGCCAGCCGGCGCTGCCGAAATGCTCGGGCCACAGTTGCGGGCGCTCATCCAGGTTCTTAAAGATGATCCCCGCCGCAAGCAAGGCCAAGACCGTGGACAGCTTGAACAAATGCGCGATGGCGATCGCCAGCAGCACCAGGCCAAAAACCGCAACAAACGAATGCTCGTCTTGCAAGCCGATGCGCCGGTACAGAAAATTACAACTGCGCGCGAGCCCATAGGCCAGCACCGACGAGCCGGCGATCAAGTAGATCGGCTGCACAATTGTGGCGAACGCGTTGCCGTAATACTCCTGGTGCAGCCAGCCGGACACGAGCTTCACCAAGACGACAGCGTACATACTGTTCAGTGCCGCGAGGGTCAGCAACCGCTGCGTGACCTGCCCCTGAGCGCGCAGTTCGGTCTTGAGCTGGATTACCATCGCAGGCGAAGTCGCGATCGCGATAGCCGCCAGCACGGTGGCCTCGACGACCGGCATCTTCAAGAACAGCAATGCGCCAAGCACCGTGATGAACGTCAACGCGCCCTCGGCCAGACTCGATACGATCAGCCATGGATTCTTGCGCAACCAGCGCAAGTCGACGCGGCTGCCGAGTTCGAACAGCAATAGCCCGAGTGCCACGTCCATCAACAAGCGAGTCGAAAAACCCAATGTCTCATCAATCGCATGTGCGCCGGTGCCCGAAGCCACCAGGCCGATGATCGCATAGCCGGTAATGCGCGGTAAGCGAAACGCCCGCCAACAGGCTTCGCCGCACAACCCGGCGACCAGCAAGATGAGTCCGGCGTAGAAAACCGCGTCGGGAACTAACGGCCAGCTCGGGAAAAAAGAAAACGCCGACTTCATCGTGATGCCTTCTCCTGTCAAGTATCCAGCGTTTCTGCAAGTATTTGCCTAGGTGACAGTCGTTGCGCACCACCAGCGCTTAAGGCTGGCTCATTATCTACGATCGTCGCCGGTTTGCGCGTGGCCGCCGAGCGGCATGCGTAGCGATATCACCCCGTGCGGACACCGCATCAAAACACTGCGGCCTGAAGAAAGTGCGCAGCCTGATATGACCGGTCGAGCACATTTTGCAAAGGTGATGACTGTTTCGACTGACAGGCGCGCCCGCCGTTGCATCGCAGATCGTTTTATAGCGACGCGCCCCGCGCGATGCCAGACAAGCCGGATTGGCTGCCTGGGCAAACACGAGCAGAGTAGAAAGTGCCTGATTTTGCCACAGCCCGGCTATCCCGATGCAACGTTGCGGACCTCGAATCAAATCGGTATGCCTGAATCGGTAAAAACAACGCAGCATTCATTGACGCGGCATGAGTGATGGGTAATTTTGACCGACATATGCCACGCCCGAGGCTATCCGAAGCGTTTGATGGGAATGCGTCTGTTCCCGGACAGCCACGTAATACGTTGACGTCGGTCTTGTTCACTTCGCTCCCGTCTAATCAAATCACGCTTCTCCAATCGCTTGAGCACATCAATCATCGTCGTGCAGTCAATGCTCGACTCCATGCATAGCAAGGTCTGGTGCATGCTCAAGGCGGGTATGCGACAACTGGACCAGCAAACTGTACTGTAGGGGTGGAATGACAAATTGCTGACAGTTCCCGAAGAACAGCAAGTCGTGAATTGAGTGACGTCAGTACACGAGGCAACTTGGCTATTCCCAAAGTCTCACGTGGACAGAGGTTGGTACCTTAGGAACTCTGATGCTCGCGTCAAGTTATCTGTGCTGACGTAAATGGATTGTAATCGTTGGAATTGACAACGTTGACATCGGGTACATTCGACTGACCGGGCATGACCGAGTGTTGGTTTTAAGGTTTACCGTATATGTAAACGTAGTAGAAGTTAACAAAGCAGTGCTCCGTCTGTGGATAACTTGAGTTAACGCTTTGTAAACATCTACTTGCCATACTGAGAAGTCTTCGGAGAAAATGTGCGGCGCGCATTGCTTTTGCCGAACAACTTTGTTGACGCAAGGTCACGTCCAGCAGTTACCCAGAATGAGTCCACATGCCGTGCGCCGGTAACCCACGCGGTTATCCACAGCACAAGGTGGATAACCATCGAACGGGCGTCAGGCCATCGCGCCGTACCGCTACCCCGCTCTATCGTTGAGCTGTAGCGCGCAGCGTGCGCAGCAGGTAACGCGCCGGATCCAATGCGTCAGCCAGGTCCCGCTCCAGTGGCCAAGGCTCGCCGTTGATCTGGCTGGCGAGCAATTCGCCGCTTATCGCCGCCCACACGAGTCCTCGTGAACCATAGGCGAATGCGCCGTACAGGCCTGGGCGCCGTTGCAGCTCCGGCAGCCGTGCGCCGGACTGGGAGGCGCCGGCTGCCATCGGATCCGCTTCGTCCGCCAGCGGACCGACCATGGGCAGCCGGTCACTGACCACGCAACGTAAGCCTACCCGCCCCTGTACCCTAGCCCAGTCAACTGACGGCGCGATTCCCGGTATGAGCGCGCGCAGGCGGCTGATATTCTCGTCATGTGACGCGCGCCGTTCGTCCAAGCCAGCGTCATCCATGTCGTAGCTTGCACCGGTCATCAGGCGGCCGTTATCCAGTGCCAGTGCGTAGCCATCGCCGATTACGGGCATGCGAAGCGAAGCCGGCGCGGCATGTGGCAATATCGTCAATTGCCCGCGGGCCGAGCGCACCGGCGCGTGGGCCAAATGGCCCAGACGGATCGCGTCGTGCGCGTTGGCGATGACCACGACGGGTGCTGTGGCGATCCGCCCGCCCGCTGCATCGAGCGCGTGCCAGCCTTCCACGTCATGAACGAGCTGTTCAACGCGCACGCCGAACAGCGTGCGCCACGCCAGGCTTTGGCCGTTCGCGGCGAGCGTGGTGCGTGCCGCGGCCAATTGGGCACGGCACAGTGATGGCGGCGCGATCCACCCGCCACGTGGGAACCAGACGCCACCGCGCTCGAGCGTGACGCCAGCGTAGGCGCTGGCCGCATCGCGGTCCACCGCGACGGCGAATCCGGCCGGCAGTCCGGCTGCGGCGATGGCGCCGCGCAATGCCGCGGCGTCGACGTCGTCTTGCGCGAGCTGCAGCAGTCCACCGGCGTGCCAGTGCAGCGCATGGCCAGCGTCGGCCAATGCCTGCCAGGCCCGCAGCGCATACAGGAAGCCCGCGCTGGAGAGCCGCATGGCAGGTGTCATCGCGCGCGCGATCATCGGATGGAACACGCCCGCCGGGTTACCTGAGGCTTCGCTCGCCGGTGCATCGCGCTGTTCCAGCAGCGTGATCGCCCAGCCGCGCGCAGCCAGCCGCTCGGCTACCGCGCAGCCAGCCAGCCCCGCGCCGACCACAATCGCATGGCGGTGCGTCCAGGCAGCGCGCGGCGGCGGTTCATGGCGTCGGACCCGGTAGGCCGGTGCGAATTCGCCGACTAGCATGTCGCGCTTGGTGCCATAGCCCCGCGCCTTACGGTGCACGAAACCGGCGCCGGTGAGTGCAGCCTTGACCTTGCCGGCCGAGGTATAAGTGGCGAACGTGGCGCCGACTTCGGCCATTCTGGCTAGCGCCTTGAAGATCGCGGGCGACCATAGCGCGTCGTTTTTGGCCGGCGAGAAGCCGTCGAGATAGAACGCATCGGCGCGCACGGCCAACTTGGGTAGCATTTGCGCTGCATCGCCCAGTGCCAGTGTCAATGTGACGCGTCCGTCATCGAACGCCAGCCGATGAATGCCGGGCGTGAGCATGGGCCAGGCGCGGACCAGCTTGCGTGCAAGGCCTGCAAGTTCAGCATGCGAATCGAGCAGGCGCGTGAGCAGCGTGTCAAGATCGTCGCGGCTGAACGGATGTTTTTCGACGGAAACGAAATGCAGCCGATCGCATCGCGAGGGGTCGCCGCGCCACTGTGACCATGTGACGAGGAAGTTTAAGCCGAGCCCGAAGCCGGTCTCCACGATCGAAAACACCGCCTTGTGTTGCCAATTGGCGGGCAGCCGGTTTCCCGCGACGAACACGTGCAGCGCCTGGCCGATGCCCCCCATCGCGCTATGGTAGACGTCGTCGAACAGCGGTGAATAAGGGATGCCGTCCTCGCGCAACGCAAGTTGCGCGGCAATGAGTGGGCCAGTCATCGGGCTCGAACGTTGGCAAAAACCAACGCTGGCCGGGTTTTTATCGGGATGAGAGCGAACATCACGTTCCTTTTCGGCACAAACTGCGCACAGCGTGTGAAAGAGCAGGTAAATTCTGCGGAACCCTTGTCAATAAAGGGTTTGCCGTGGTTATCATAGCAAGCGCCGTCCACGCACGTGGGGTACGCCAGTTCGGGCCGGGAAGCGGCAACGCTGATATTGCATCGCCGCAAGTGATGCGGGGAACGCTTGCAGCAAGATCGCGGGGCTCGACGCCATGGTGCGCGCACGTATAATCGGCGCGTTTATGGCGTTCATAATCAACCAACTTTAAAAGGATACGTATGAACAAACAGGAACTGATCGATGCGGTCGCCGCGCAGACCGGCGCCAGCAAGGCGCAAACTGGCGAGACGCTCGACACGCTGCTCGAAATCATTAAGACGGTCGTGTCCAAGGGCGACAGCGTCCAGTTGATCGGCTTCGGCAGCTTCGGCTCGGGCAAGCGCGCGGCGCGCACCGGCCGTAACCCGAAGACCGGCGAGACGATCAAGATTCCCGCTGCAAAGACGGTCAAGTTCACGGCCGGCAAGGCGTTCAAGGACGTCGTCAACGAGCGTTAAGCGCTGACGCAAGCAGCCGTGCCGCCCGCTGCCCACAAGCGGGTGCACTTTCCCCGCGCCACGCCCGGCGAACACGCCGGACGTGGCGCGCGGCACCGTGGTTTATATTGATCGGCTGGCGAACGCCGGCGACCCGGGTGCGTTCCCGGGCGGGTCATCGACATCGTTGACGTGATCGAACGCTTCGCTCCATCGCGGAAACGGGTCGGCGAATCCCTGCCATGCCGACGGATTGGCGCCTTTCTGCCCTGCTTGCCATTGCGCATCGGTCAGCACGCATGCGTCAAGCCTGGCTTGCCACGCATCGCGATCCAGATGCGCGCCGATCAGCACCAGTTCCTGGCGACGATCACCGATCGTCGGATCGCTCCAATCTCCATGCCAGTCCGTTTTCAACTCCGACAGGAACGCGTCGTCTTGCGGCCACGTATCGCGCGGCTGGGCGGCCCACCACGTTCCGGCCGGCCCGTGCCGGCATACCGTGCCGGCCTGAGACAGCGTGCCAGCAAGGTCGTTGCGGGTAGCGAGCCAGAAAAAACCCTTGCTGCGCAGCACGCCGCGCCAGGCAGTCTCGTTGTGCAGCAAGTCCCAGAAACGTTGCGGATGAAACGGCCGGCGCGACCGATACACCACATTGCCGATGCCAAATGCGTCGGCTTCGCCGGGATGATCGTGATGTAGCGACGCAAGCCAGCCTGGCGCGCTCGCCGCCAGATCGAAATCGAAGCGGCCGGTGTTAAACACCTCGGCTAGCGGCACGTCGGCAAAGCGTGAGACCACTTGGCGCGCGCGCGGATTGATCCGCGCAAGGATGTGCCGTAGCCGGGACAGCTCGTCGGCGCTGACCAGATCGGCCTTGTTCAGCACCAGCACGTCGCAAAACTCCACTTGCTCGATCAGCAACTCGACCAGCGCGCGATCATCGCCGGCATCGACGGCCATGCCGCGGTCGGCCAGCGCGTCGGTCGATTCATAGTCACGCAGGAAATGGCACGCATCGACCACCGTGACGAGCGTGTCCAGCCTGGCAAGGTCGGCGAGCGCCACGCCGTCGTCGTCGACGAACGTGAAGGTTTCAGCAATCGGTAGCGGCTCTGCGATGCCAGTCGATTCGATCAGGATCGCATCAAAGCGGTTTTCTGCGGCAAGCCGCTTCACCTCACGTAGCAGATCGTCGCGCAACGTACAGCAGATACAGCCATTTGAAAGTTCAACGAGCCGCTCATCGACGTGCGACAGCTCGCTCGCGCCGCGTACCAGCTGCGCATCGATATTGACCGACGCGACATCGTTGACGATGACGGCCACGCGCAAGCCGGCTCGGTTCGCGAGGATATGATTGAGCAGTGTGGTCTTGCCGGCGCCAAGAAAGCCGCAGAGCACGGTGACAGGCAGGGGAGCAAAAGTCATCGCCACATTCTACGCCTGCCGCTTGCGCCGCTCAGCTCAGCGCTGCGCGAGCAGGTTCCACTTGTTCAGAATCGCCATGATCTGCTTGGCGTACTTGTCGCGCAGCGCCGGTGTTTCGGAATGATAAGAGCCGACCGCCTGCCAGGTATTGCCGTATTTGTCCATTTGGCGTCGCAAGTGCCAGGCGGCGATGTAGACGGCCTTGCATGGCTCCATTAGCGTCTGGTGCGAGATGCCGTATGACGCGAGCTTAGGTAAGTGGATCGAGTTGATCTGCATCAAGCCGTAGTCGGTTGAGCCGTTCGCGTTCTTGTGCAGTGCGTCAGGCCGGTTGTGCGACTCCTGCCACGCGATCGCGCGCAGGATCAGGGGATTCACGTGATGATAGGCAGCCGCGTTGTCGAAGCAGTCCGCATGCGCGCGCGGCGACGTCAGTGCGAGCACGCTGGCGGCAAAGGCGATCGAGGTGATGGATCTCAGGTTCATCGTTTCGAACAGGAGCAGTTTCAAGGCGGCACCCGGCGTGTACAATGCGACCCCGCGGCGTGGCCGACCCGTGCCGGCACACGCACCTTCGTGCCACTTCGTCGCTCATGGTAACGCATCGGGATGCCCGGTCTGTGGCGTTGCTTCGCGCCGGCACGCGTCACTGCGCGGCGCGCCGCTGAGTTGCGTCGCGTATGGCCCATCATCTGGCACGATAGGCGGCGGAACTAGGCGTTTGCCCACAGAAGCGGCAGGCGGAATAGTCCGCCGCCGGCATTTTTGCCATGGTGACGCATGCGTGCGCAAGTAAGGATCGTTTAGGGATAACTTTTTGTCCGAATTCAAGGAATGATCGTTCTTGTGATAGTTCAGACTTAAAAAGCTGTTAATGTTGCGACTTTGGCATTGCGCATGGCATCTTTGCGGTGCCACACCAAGCTGCTTGCATAATTGATCGGACTGAGCACTGCTCGGCCGGCGCCAAACACCACTATCCAATGACACAGAATCGTTTTCCTGCGCGACGCATGGCGCGTTCGCTGCTGGTCGCGGGTCTGATCGCCGCCGTGCTCGGGGCGTCCCCCGCTCGCGCGCAGGTCACCTTGAATTTCGTCGATGCCGATATTGACCAGGTTGCCAAGGCAATCGGCGCGGCGACCAACAAGACGATCATTGTTGACCCCCGCGTCAAGGGACAATTGAATCTCGTTTCCGAGCAGCCGGTACCGCGGGAACAGGCACTTAAGACGTTGCAGTCTGCGTTGCGGATGCAGGGGTTCGCCCTGGTGCAGGACCACGGGGTGCTGAAGGTCGTGCCGGAGGCGGATGCGAAGCTGCAAGGCGTGCCGACCTATATCGGCAACACGACGCCGGCCCGCGGCGACCAAGTGGTCACACAGGTGTTCCAGCTGCGCAACGAGTCAGCGAACAACCTGTTGCCGGTGTTGCGGCCATTGATCTCGCCAAATAACCAAGTTGCCGCCTATCCGTCGAACAATACGCTGGTGGTGACCGACTACGCGGACAATGTGCGCCGTATCGGCCAGATCATTCAGGGCATCGACACGTCGGCCGGGGCACAGGTGCAGATCGTGCCGTTGAAGAACGCCAGCGCAGTCGATGTCGCGCAACAACTGGGCAAGCTACTCGACCCGGGTGCGATTGGGGGCACTGATGCGACGCTGCGCGTGAGCGTGAATGCCGACCCGCGGACCAATTCGGTGCTGCTGCGCGCGGCGAGCCCGTCAAGGTTGGCGGCGGCGAAATCGCTGATTGCGACGCTGGACGCGCCGACGACGCAACCGGGCAATATCCACGTGGTGCCGCTGCGCAACGCGGAAGCGGTACGCATGGCTAAGACGCTGCGCGGCATGCTCGGAGGCAGCCGCGGTGCAACAGGCTCGGAATCGCAAAGCAGCGGCGGCAAATCCGATTCGTTCGGTGGCGGTCTTGGCAGCTCCACCGGCGTGTCTGGGCTGCCACCGCTACCCTCGGGCTCATCCAGTGCCATGAGCCGCAACCCGCTGTCGGGCAGTGGCGGCGCTGGCGGATTCGGCTCCGGACAGTCGAGGGACCAAAGTTTCAGCGACAAGGAAAGTAGCAACGACGACAATGCGCAGGGCGGTATCGTGCAAGCCGACCCGGCTACCAATTCGCTCATCATCACCGCGCCAGAGCCGTTATACCGGAACATCCGCAACGTGATTGACCAGCTCGACCAGCGCCGGGCACAGGTCTACATCGAAGCGGTGATCGTGGACATGAACGCGACCTCCGGTGCCAACCTTGGTATCCAATGGCAGGGCGCGCTGTTGTCGAACAACGGCAATAATGGGGTGTATGGCGGCTCAAACTTCAATGCAAACGGCAGCCAGAGCATCGTCGGCTTAAGCGCCACCGGCGCCATCGTCGCGCAGGACCCGGCCACCGCGGCCGCACAGATTGGCCCGAACAACCTGCTCAACAATGGCCTGAACATTGGCCTGCTGCACCGCTTCGGTAAGGTCTTCGGCCTGGGTGGCCTGTTGCAGGCGCTGGCCACGAGCAGCGATACCAACATCCTGTCTACGCCTAACCTGATCACGCTAGACAATGAAGAAGCGCGGATCGTGGTCGGCCAAAACGTGCCGGTGGTGACTGGTTCATACGCGACGCCGACCGCCAATACGACGACTTCGGTCTCCGCATTCAACACGTTCGATCGCCAGGACGTGGGTATCACGCTGCATATCAAGCCGCAGATCAGCGAGGGCGGCGTGCTCAAGCTGCAGATCTACCAGGAGGATTCCGCCGTGCAACAAGGCACGCAGTCCAACCCTGGCGGTGTGTCGATCACCAAGCGCTCGATCCAGTCCACCGTGCTGGCGGACGACGGCGAAATCATCGTGCTCGGTGGCCTGATCCAGGACAACTACGCGAACGGCAATTCGAAGGTGCCATGGCTGGGCAATATCCCGGTGCTCGGCAGTCTGTTCCGCAGCGAATCGAAGACGCGCACGAAATCGAACCTGATGGTGTTCCTGCGCCCGGTGATCGTGCGCGACCAAAGCACCAGTAGTCAGCTGGCGCTGGACCGCTACGAGTATTTGCGCGCCGAACAGGCCGCATACCAATCGGATAACCGGATCGTCAAGGACCGCGAAACGCCGTTGTTGCCGCCCGCGCCGCTGGGGCCGAACGAAGGAGGCGGGCCCGCGGCGAATAACGTGTTCGATCTGCGCTCGGCATATGGCCGCAGCGGGCCGCACCATGGCAATGGAGCCGATGCACGCGGCAACGGCGCCGCGGCGACGAGCGTGTCGCCACCTGTTGACGCACCCGACGCGTCAGTTAGTCATGCCCCTGCACCTGTGGGCGCGTCGCCTGCGCCAGCGTCGCCGGCCGATTCCACGGTGGCGCCCGGACAGCATCCGTGACGCCTGCCCTTTCTGTACAAACAGGTCCGTCAATGCGTACCGTGACTGCTTCGAGCGAAACCGTTGCCGAGCGCGAGCCGCCGTCGCCGTTGGCCGCGCGGCTGTTGCCTTACGCGTTCGCGCGCAGCGGCCAGATCCTGATCGCGCACCAGCACGCCAGTGGACTGGATGTCTGGATCAGCGAACGCACCAGTGCCGCGGCGCTGGCCGAGGTGGCACGCAACTTCGGCGCGCTGACGCTGACCCGCTTGCCGTCAGACGAGTTGACGCAGGCGATCAACAACGCGTATGCGCGGCAAGACGGCAGCGCCGCGCAGGTGGTCGGCGAGGTCGAGGGCGAAGTCGACTTGTCCAGGCTGATGCAGGACATTCCGGAGGTCGAGGATCTGCTCGAGTCCGAGGACGACGCGCCGATTATCCGGATGATCAATGCGCTGCTCACGCAGGCTGCCCGCGAAGGCGCGTCGGATATCCACATTGAGCCGTTTGAGAACACGTCGGTCGTGCGCTTTCGCGTGGACGGCACGTTGCGCGACGTGGTGCGGCCCAAAAAGGCGCTGCATGGCGCACTGATCTCGCGTATCAAGATCATGGCGCAACTGGACATCGCCGAAAAGCGTTTGCCGCAGGACGGACGCATTACGTTGCGTGTCGGCGGGCGCCCGGTCGATGTCCGGGTATCGACGCTACCCACCGGTCACGGCGAACGCGCGGTGTTGCGGTTGCTCGAGAAGGATGCGCAGCGACTGAACTTGGAGCGGCTGGGAATGGGCCCCGACACGCTTGCGCAATTCGACAAGCTGATTGGACGCCCGCACGGCATCGTGCTGGTGACCGGCCCGACCGGCTCGGGCAAGACCACGACGTTGTACGCGGCGCTGTCGCGGCTGGAGACCGAGACGTCGAACATCATGACGGTCGAGGATCCGATCGAGTACGACTTGTCCGGCATCGGGCAGACGCAGGTCAACGATCGCATCGGGATGAATTTTGCCCGCGCGCTACGCTCGATCCTGCGGCAGGACCCGGACATTATCATGATTGGGGAAATTCGCGACCTGGAGACGGCGCAGATCGCGGTACAGGCGTCGCTGACCGGGCACTTGGTGCTGGCCACGTTGCACACCAACGATGCGGCATCTGCGGTGACGCGGCTCACCGACATGGGCGTGGAGCCCTATCTGCTTGCTTCGAGCCTGCTGGGCGTGCTGGCGCAACGACTGGTGCGCCAGTTGTGTCCGGTATGCAAGCGACAGAGCGTCGATGATGGTCGTATGCAGTGGCATCCGGTCGGTTGCGACAAGTGTGGCCACTGCGGCTATACCGGCCGCCGTGGCGTCTATGAACTGTTGCTAATTGATGACGCGATCCGCACGTTGATTCACCGCAATGCATCGGATGCCGAACTGCTCCAGCGCGCACGCGCGAGCGGCATGCGTACATTGCGCGAGGATGCGCAGCGCTGGCTCGACACCGGTGTGACCTCGCTCGAGGAAGTGCTGCGTGTAACCGGCGGGGAATAACACGGACCGCCTATGCCCGCTTTCCGATTCGAGGCGATCGACGCCACAGGCAAGTCGCAACGCGGCGTAGTCGAGGCTGACAGCGCGCGCGCCGCGCGTGCGCAACTGCGCACGCAAGGGTTGACGCCGCTGCTGGTGGAGGCTGCCGGCAGCCGCGAGCGCGGCCAACGCGGCCAGCGGCTGGTATGGGGCCGCAAGCTGTCGCAGCGTGAGCAGGCACTGTTCACGCGGCAGCTGGCCAGCCTGTTGATCGCCGGGCTGCCGTTGGACGAAGCGCTCGCTGTGCTGACGGACCAGGCCGAGCGCGAGTACATCCGCGAGTTGATTGCCGCCATCCGTGCTGAAGTGCTCGGCGGTCAGTCGCTGGCCGGCGCGCTGGCGCAGCATCCGCGCGATTTTCCGGATATCTATCGCGCACTGGTGTCGGCCGGCGAGCATACCGGCAAGCTCGGGCTCGTGCTGTCCCGGTTGGCCGACTATATCGAGCAACGCAACGCGCTGCGCTCGAAGATCCAACTCGCCTTTACGTACCCTGCCATTGTCACGCTGGTGGCGTTCGGCATTGTGACGTTCCTGCTCAGCTACGTGGTGCCGCAAGTGGTCAGCGTGTTCGCGAGCACGAAACAGCAATTGCCACTGCTCACGGTGATGATGATGTCGCTGTCCTCGTTCGTGCGGCACGGCTGGTGGGCGATTCTGTTGATTGTGGTGGTCACGGTCTGGCTCGTACGTCGCATCCTGCAGCAAAGCGGGCCGCGCTTGGCGTTCGATCGCTGGCTGCTCGGCGCACCGCTCGCCGGCAAGCTGGTACGTGGCTATAACACAGTGCGCTTCGCGTCGACGCTCGGGATCCTGACCGCCGCTGGCGTGCCAATCCTGCGTGCGCTTCAGGCCGCTGGGGAAACCTTGAACAACCGTGCCATGCGCTCGCTGGTGGATGAGGCGATCGTGCGCGTGCGCGAGGGAACCTCGCTGTCACGCGCGTTGGGTAACACGCGCACCTTTCCGCCGGTGCTGGTGCATTTGATTCGCTCCGGCGAGGCGACGGGCGACGTGACGTCGATGCTCGACCGCGCATCGGAGGGCGAGGCGCTGGAGCTGGAGCGGCGCACGATGTTCCTGACCAGCTTGCTGGAACCGCTGTTGATCCTCGCGATGGGCGGGGTGGTGCTGGTGATCGTGCTGGCGGTGATGCTGCCGATCATCGAGTTGAACAACATGGTGGGCTGAGCGTCGCGGCGATGGTCGCCGCGCCCGTGGTTCAGCGTCTGCGATTCAGCGCACGTAGATCGTGGGTTGGCCTGGTGCGTTGGGCGGCAGGAAGATTTCTGAGCGTCCGCCATTGCGTTCGACGACGATCGAGCGCTGCCGCACGGCGACGAGCTTCACACCCCGTGCGATCGGGCTGTTCAGCGATATCGCGCGGGCTGGATCGGTGCCGTACGACACGATGGCGGCTGCGCCGTCGGCCAGCGCGAGGATACCGGACAGGTGGATGTTGGGCGCGCGCGTGTCGCCGGCGTGCGAGCCGAACAGAGTTTGAGCCGCGTCGGTGGTGACCGGCAAGCGGCCTGGCGCGGCGGCTGGAAGCGGCGCGGTGTCACGGGAGCGAAGCGTGATGACCCAGTAAGTGACGCTCGCGCACAACACGGCGAACAAGGCGAGCGATGCAAGCCGCACCGCAAGGCGTTGAGTCAGAAAGTTCATGATAGATATTGTACGAGCTTATATGACATTGAGGAGCGTGCATGACGCGCCGGATCGCAGCCGACGGCATGATGAGTTTGTGCGTCATGGTGCCACGGGGGAGGGCGAAACGGCGGCCGCGCGGAGCGGCCGCCTGGGCAGCGGCTTAAAATGGTCGCGACACGAGACCGGTCGATGAGCGCCGATGCACCGGCGCGTCGCGACGGCTTTTTTCCAGTCAATTCGAGTAACGAGGTAGGAATGCAATACGCAAGACCAACAATTCGCCGCCAGGCCGGCACGCCGGCGCACCGCCAGCGTGGTTTCACGCTGATTGAGATTATGGTCGTGATCGCGATTCTTGGGATCCTGGCCGCCCTGGTGGTGCCCAAGATCATGAGTCGTCCCGACCAGGCACGCCGCGTGGCGGCGGGCCAGGACATTCATACGATCATGGATGCGCTGAAGCTGTATCGGCTCGACAACGGCCGGTATCCGACACAGGAGCAAGGTTTGCGAGCGTTGATCCAGAAGCCGGCGACCGATCCGGTGCCAAACAATTGGAAGGAAGGGGGCTACCTCGAGAAGCTGCCGAATGATCCCTGGGGTAACCCGTATCAGTACCTGAACCCGGGCGTGCACGGCGAAATCGACGTGTTCAGCTATGGCGCCGATGGTAAGCCAGGCGGTGAGGGCAACGACGCTGACATCGGTTCGTGGCAGTAGTGCGCGAGCCGACGCACCCGCGATGGCCCGCGTGATGAGTGTGGCGATGATCGCCCGTCGTGCCGCGGCGTGTGGCGCTGGCCGCGTGCAGCCGTGCCGAGGCGCGCGCGCGGTGGCCGGCTTCACGCTGTTGGAAATGCTGGTGGTGCTGGTGATCGCGGGCATCCTGATATCGATGGCGACGCTGACGGCAACGCGCAATCCTCGCACAGATCTGAACGAGCAGGCGCAGCGTTTGGCGTTGCTGTTCGAGTCGGCCGGCGACGAGGCGCAGGTGCGTTCCCAGCCGATCGCTTGGGTGCCGGTGGCGGGCGGCTATCGCTTCGAGGCACGCACCGCGGATGGCTGGCGTGCACTGCGTGACGACCTACTTGCGTCGCGTCGCTGGGACACGGAAGTAACCGGGGTGGCGATACGTTATCCAGGTTCGGACGAGACGGTCAGCCGAATCGTGTTCGGGGTGGAGAGCATCGACACGCCGGTAGAGGTCACGCTTTATTCGGCGATCGGCCAGGTCAGCATCGTCGGCAATGGCAATGGCCGCTTCGAGGTGCGTTGAAATGAGGCGCGGCATACGGGGTTTCACGATGATCGAGGTGCTGGTCGCGTTGGCGATCATCGCGATCGCGCTTGCCGCATCGTTGCGTGCAGTCGGCGTGCTGGCTGTCAATAGCAGCGAGTTGGACAAGCGTATGTATGCGGGCTGGAGTGCGGACAACGAACTGGCCAGGCTGCATTTGATGAAGGCGTGGCCCGATATCGGCTCGCGCACGTTCGACTGCTCGCAGGGCAATCTCGCGTTGCGTTGCACGGAGCGGGTATCGGCCACCCCCAATCCGATCTTCCGGCGCGTCGAGGTGTTTGTCGCCACCCCGGGGCAGTCGGGCTACCTAGTGCAAATGGTTACGGTCATCGCCAATGAAACCGGCCGCTCGCTCTGACCGACAGCGTGGCTTCACGCTGATCGAACTGCTAGTCGCGATCGCGATCCTAGCGGTGATCGCCGTGCTGTCGTGGCGCGGGCTGGATTCGATCATGCGCAGTCGCGAGGCGATCAGCCGCTCGATGGAGGACGAGCGCGTCCTGGCGCAGCTGTTCGACCAGATGCGCGCGGACGCTCGGCAGGCGGCCACCGATGACCAGGCGGGCACCGCGGCGGTGGCGATTGGCAATGGCGAGCTGCGCATCGTGCGCCTGCTGTTCGCTCAGGACAGCGCGCCGCGGCTGCAAGTGGTGCGTTACCGGCTCGACAATGGGCGAATCCTCCGTCTCGCGTCGCCGCCGATCGCCACGCAGGGACAATTGCGCAGTGCGCTGCGCGGCGGCGCCGAGGGCTGGAGCGAGGTGTCGCTGATCGGCGGTGTCAGCGCGATGCGCATGCGTTTGTTCGTGCCGCAAGTCGGCTGGACCCGTTCCATGGCCGACGTTGACGCGACCATCGCGAAGAGCATGAACAACCTGAAGATACCCGGCTTGAACGCTGCGCCGCTGCTGCGCGCGGCCACAGGGCTGGAAGTGACGCTGCGCGCGCCGCAGGTCAGCGCGCCGCTCACGCGCGTGCTGTTGATCGGGGAATGACGATGCATGCCCATCGCCGTCCAGACCTTCTCCATTGTGCCCGGCCGCCACGGCGCACGCGCGCCGAGCGCGGCGCCGCGATCATCACCGCGCTGTTCGTAGTCGCGCTCGCGGCCATATTGGTCTCTGGGATGCTGTGGCGGCAGCAGGTGCAGATCCGACGGATCGAGAACCAGCGGCTGTTGGCACAGGCGCGTTGGATTTCGCGCGGTGCGACCGATTGGACGCGGCTGATCCTGCGCAGTGAGGGCGACACCGCGCCGGGCTTTACGTACCTGGGTGGTATCTGGAGTGTGCCCATCGCACGCACGCGTCTGTCTGACTTCCTTGGCCAGATTGGCGAGGTACGTGCCGAGGAAGGGGCCGCAACGTACCTGTCCGGTTCGATTGAGGACGCGCAGGCGCGCTTTAACTTGCGTAACTTGGCCACCATTCCACGCCCCGGCGTCATCGCGGTCGATCCGAACCAACTGCTGGTGCTCCAGCGACTGCTGTCGTCGCTAGGATTGGATGGGCAATTGGCCGGCCGTGTCGCCAGTGCGGTGCGCGACAGCCTGGCGGGCTCCGCGACGCGCTTTCAGGTGAATGCTCAGACGCCGTTTGGCGCGAGTGGTGTGCCCGCTCAGCAGGCAGCGGCCGGCTCGGCGATCGGCGGCGAGTTGACCGATAAACCGGGACTCGAGGGCGGCAACGATGCGTCCGCGCGCCGGCCGATTCAGATGGTCGAGGCAACCGCGCTGCTGGATGTGGCCGGTTTCACGCCGGAGATGGTCGCGCGCCTTAAGCCGTTTGTGATCGTGCTGCCAACCCGCACGGTGCTCAACATGAATACCGCCAGCGCCGAAGTGATCGCCGCTAGCATACCGGGTATGTCGATCGGCGCGGCGCAAGCGCTGGTGGCGCGCCGCAGCACGGTGTTTTTTCGCAATACGGGCGAGGTGCAGCTCGCGTTACAAGCGGCCGGCATCCCCGCGGTGGAGAAAAACCTGAACACGATCGGCGTCGATACGAACTACTTCATTGTGCATGGCAAAGTTCAGCATGAGCGCGCCGAATTGATCCGTACAACTTTGATATACCGCGACGCGTTGACCAAGACCACGCGCGTTGTCAGTGTGAGGGATGAGTGATGCGCCAGCCCCGCGTCGCAATTTTTTACCCTGCCATTCAACCCCGTCATCGAACGAGGACTGCTTCTTGACCACGCTGATCGTCCAACTGCCGCCGCGTGACCCGGCGGTGCCTTCGCAGGAATGGCAACTGCCGGATCTGCCGTTCTTACTGCTCGACAAGCACGGCCGGACCCAACGCGCCGGCCGCGCGTCGCTGGCGTTGCTGCCGCGCGCCACCCGTACCGTGCTGATGCTGGCTGCACGCGATCTGCTGATGCTGGCCGCGACAGTTCCGCCGCTCAATGGACCGCGCTTGCGCCAGGCACTGCCCAATGTCATCGAAGATCACCTGATTCAGGACCCGCAGACCTGCCACATCGCGCTCGATCCGGCCGGGCCAATCGACGGCAAGCGGGTGATCGCCGCGATCGACCGCGGCTGGTTCCGCTTCATCTGTGATGCGTTTCGCAGCGCCGGCCATACCTCGCTGCGTGCGGTGCCGATCACGCGATGCCTGCCGCAACCGGGCGCTGTGCAGCACGCGCTGGACGCGATCGACTCGCAGGCTGCTGCCGGCGCGGCACTGCCCCGGGCTGCGGCCGACGGCAGCGGCCCGGCCCCGTCCAATGCTGAGCCGGGTGATGAAACGGGCGTTCCTGCGCATTTGCCGATCGTCGCCGCGATCCTCGGCGATGTCGTGCGCACGCAGCCGGCCGCGCTGCTCGGCGAGCCGGGCGAGTTGTCTGGCGCGTTCGGGCCGCATTGGGAGCTGGCGCTGGCGCGCGGCGCGCTGGGCGAGGGGTTTGCGGTACCGGTTGATGCGCTGGAGCCGACGCTTGCCGCCCTGGCCGCCGATGCGCCGGTGACCCTATACTGTCTCACTGGGGTGCCGGGCAGCGAGCCGCGCGCCGGCTGTGGCGGCAATGACGCGGCGGCGCTCGCCACGCATCTCGAGGTCCTGCCGCTGACGTTCGAGACGCTGGCACGCAACGCGCTGGCGCAGGACTTTGACCTATGCCAGTTCGAGTTCGCGCCGCAATTATGGAACCTGTCCGGCGCCACGCTCGCGCGCTGGCGCTTGCCGATCGCGCTCGCGCTCGCGTCGATCGTCGTCGCGGTGATCGGCGTGAACGTGCAATGGCTAATGTTGGCGCGGCAGCGTGATGCAATCAATGCGCAGATGACCGAGTTGTTGCTCAGCGCCTTTCCGAAAACCACGGTCGTGCTCGATCCGGCTGATCAGATGACGCGGCAACTGGATCAGTTGCGGCTGGCTGCCGGCGAGCCGGCGCCGGACGATTTCCTGTCGCTGGCCGATGCGCTTGCCCGCTCGCTGGGACCCGTGCCATCCAATACGATCGCGCAGCTGGACTATCGCAACCGCTCACTGGAGGTGACGTTCAAGCCGTCAGTCACCGTCGACAATGGGCTGACGCAGCGTCTGGCTCGCAATGGCGTAGCGGGCGAGGTGGACACCAGCACCGGCAAATGGACGATCAGGAGTGCGCGATGAAAAGCAAAAGCGCCGTAGCGACGGCTCTGGGCGATTTTTGGGACGAGCGTGCGCCGCGCGAGAAGAAGATGATCACGATTGGCGGCGCCGTGTTGGCACTGATTGTGCTGTATTCGGTGGCGTTGGACCCCGCGCTGAGTGGCCGCGCAAAACTGCGCGCTGACTTGCCCGCGATGCAGCGTCGCTTGGCGCAGATGACGGCCGACGCGAACGAGGCCCACCTACTCGCCGCGCGGGCGCAGGGCAGCGCGCCCACCGGCAATGCGCTTAAGGAGGCGTTGGCCGCGTCGCTCGCGCAACGCGCACTGGTGGCGACACAGCTAAGCGTGGCCGGCCCCAACGTCCAGCTTCAATTAAAGAACGCGCAGTTCGGCAGTTGGGTGGCGTGGCTGAACGACGTGCGCCGGCAATTTAAGGTCAAGGCTTCGGAGGCGCATGTCATTGCATTGAAGGACGACGGCCAAGTGGATGTCACCGCGACGCTGCAGCCGGCTAATACAAAATAATTCAACGGACCCACGATGTTTTTTTTCTGGCACCGGATCGCGCGCACGCTGCCCTGGATCATCGTGGGCGGCTTGGCGGTGCTCATCACGCTATTATGCATCGCGCCCGCCGCGTGGATCACGCCGCAATTCGGGCGGGCCACCGGCGGGCATGTGAACCTGGTGGACCCGGCCGGCTCGCTGTGGCACGGGTCAGCCACGCTGCTGCTGGCCCCCGGCAGCGATCGCGCCAATTCGACGCTGCTGCCCGGCCGGGTCGAATGGCATACTGCCTTTTGGCCGCTGTTTGGCGGTCGCTTGCACATGACGCTGCAGCATACCGAAGCGATGCACCAGCCGGTCACGCTGGACGCGTCGCGCAGCCAGGCCGTGCTCGGTGCCGGTTCGCTGGCGTTGCCCGCCACGTTGCTCACGGGTCTGGGCGCACCGTTCAATACGCTGGATTTGCAAGGCGACGTGCGGTTGTCCTGGACCGACATGCGCGTGCTGAACCAGCAGGCGTATGGACAGCTCACCGTGCTGCTGACCGACATGGCCTCGCGCGTGTCGCTGGTCCGGCCACTCGGCAGCTATCGTGTCACGCTGCTCGCGCAAGGCCCAGCGGCGACGTTGCAACTGGCGACGCTGCGTGGCCCGCTACAACTGAATGGCGCCGGGCAGTGGCAGCGAGGGCACTTCGCGTTCAATGGCGCCGCCCGTTCGACGAGCGAGGCCCGCGGTAGTCTGGCCGGGCTGTTGAACCTGCTGGGTCGCCGCATCGATGACGCGACATACGCGATCACCTTTGCGCGCTGAAGCCACGCGTTGAATCGCCCGTTGCGGCACATACGGTTCAGTGGCGCGGCGCCAGGCCGATGCCGCGCCGCGGCTTGGTAATCCAGACTAGACTGGCCAGGACAATGAATGCCAGGCACGAAAGCCGAAAAAAGTCGTTTGCCGCCATCATCATGCGTTGCTGCGTGACGATCTGGTTGAGCATCGCCGTCGTGCTGTCTGTCGCCGGCCAGCCTGAGGGCTTGCAGTGCGTCGCGATAGGCGTGCGTATGTGCGTATTGGCCGCATAGGCTTCACCGATTCCCGTAAACTTTTGTAACGTGGAGCGCGACGCGGATAACGCGCCGGCGTATCGCGCGGTTTATGCTGCGCATTGCGCGGCAGGCCGTTCCACGGGCCGAGCGCCGCATCCGGTTACAGGAATGTCAATGCATTTGGACTTTTGCTATTTTCCGGCGGCGCGCCGCGGCGCCGCTGCGCCGTGCCGCGCTCCTGTTCTACGCTGCGCGCTGGCGCTCGCCCTACTGCTCACCGGCTGCGCGGTGGGTCCCGACTACACGCGTCCGAGCGTCACGGTACCGGCGAGCTTCAAGGAGGCCACGCCTGGCTGGAAAGTGGCGCAACCAGCCGATCATCAAGACCGTGGCAATTGGTGGGCCATCTATCGTGATACGCAACTGGACACCTTGATGGACCGGCTCAATGCCGCAAACCAGACCGTCGCGCAGTTCGCCGCGGCTTACCGGCAGGCGCGTGCGCTGACTGCCGAGGCACGTGCAAGCGGGTTCCCGACCCTCAGTGGGTCGGCCTCCGGCAGCCGTGCCGGATCAGGCAGCGCGTCGCACGGCACGACGACAAGTGGGGTGGCGGCCGGCCACTCGCGTGTATCGAATAGTTTCAGCACGTCGCTGGACGCATCATGGGAGGCAGACCTGTGGGGTGGCATTGCCCGTGCGGTGGCGTCGCAGAAGGCCGGGCAGCAGGCGGCGGCGGCCGCGCTCGCCAATGCGCGACTGTCCGCGCAGGCGGCGTTGGCACAGAATTATTATCTGCTGCGCACGTCGGACGCACAACAAAAGGTGCTTGACGAAACCGTGGCCGCGTATCAGCGCACGCTCGAGTTGACCCAAAACCAATACAAGCAGGGCATCGTGCCGCGCTCGGACGTGATCCAAGCGCAAACACAATTGCAGTCGGCGCAATCCGTCGCGCTTGGCAATGGTATTGACCGGGCACAATATGAGCACGCGATTGCCGTGCTAGTCGGCGAGCCCGCCTCGACGTTTTCACTGCCGCCCGCACCGCTTGACGTGACCCCGCCGGCGATCCCCGTATCGTTGCCCAGCGCGCTGCTCGAGCGCCGCCCGGATGTCGCGTCCGCCGAGCGCAAGGCTGCTGCCGCCAACGAGCAGATCGGCGTAGCGATGGCCGCGTTCTTCCCCTCGCTGACGTTGTCGGCGCAAGAAGGATTCTCCAGTTCGGTGCTGGCGCAGTTGGTGCGGGCGCCGTCGCGGTTCTGGTCACTCGGCCCGGAGTTGGCTGCGTCGATCTTCGATGCAGGCCTGCGCAGCGCGAAACTCGACGCGGCACGTGCCGCCTACGACGAGCAGGTCGCGGTGTACCGGCAGACCGTGCTGGCGGCGCTTCAGGAGGTCGAGGACAACCTAACCTCGTTGCGGATCTTAGCGCAGCAAATCGCGCTGCAGCAAGCCAGTGTCGATTCGGCCCAGCAGGCGCTGGACATCGTGCTCAACCAATATAAGGCCGGCACCGTCGCGTACTTGTCGGTGCTCACCGCACAGGCGAGCCTGCTGTCTGCGCAGCAGGCGCTGCAGTCGCTGGCTGGCCAGCGCATGACCGCGTCGGTCGGACTGATCAAGGCACTCGGCGGTGGCTGGGACGTTGCGCGACTCGATACCGAAACCGGCTCGGTGGCGGCGCCGACCGCCGCTTCCGAGGTCTCGCGCAACTGATGCTGGCACGGCTCGGCCCATTATCTCAGGCACACAGGCAGCTTTCAGGCGAACAGCGGCAGCCCTTCGACCAGCACGATTGCAAACACGACGCCAAGCAGCGCGCCCAGGAGGCGTAACACGTTTGCGGTGAAGCGTGAGGCCACCGGCAACATGCCCAACGCGAACGCGCCGGCCAGCGCCATTGGGGCCAGAATGATGAACTCACCCGCCGTAAAATTGCCGGACATGGCGTGCTCCATGGATTCATGTCGTGCAACCAGTATAGGCGATGAACCGCATGCGTTCACGGCGCCTAGCGGCCGCCGAAATACGGTGACCAGGGGCCGGACGGGGGGGCATGGCGGCGCGGCGTGCGAACCAGACGAAGGTGGGGCGTTTGGCGCGGATGGCGCAGCGCCCGCGCCGGCGTGACGCGCACCGAGCGGCCCAGCGAGGCACGCCAGATGCTGTACAGACGTAGATGGACGAGCGAGTGCACCCACGCGCGTACGCTGCCGCTCCAGCGCTGCGCGATATCGCGCGACAAACGCGCGGTCAGCGCGCGCGTGCGCGCGACGTGGTGACGCAGCGAGCGCGCGGCGCGCCGTTGTGCGATACGCGTGATATGAGCGGCATGCCAGACGGTGACGGACATGCGTTTGGACAAACGAGCTGACATGATCATTGACTCGAGAGGGAAAGCGCCGAAGCGCTATTGTGTAGCGGTAACGGACTCAGCGTACACCCGAAATAGCTTATCCGACAGTGACACGGACCACGCCGCCGCGCGCGGGTTCAGCAGTTAAAAACAGGGTTGGAAGCATGCCGGGCGTACTGCACGTAAAATCATTGGAATCGAAGTCATTGAACCGGATATGCGATGGCGGAGCATTTCTCAAAGAGAGGTCAGGTCGAGTTGCTGAGGCAGCACGGTTTTGTCGTCGTGCCCGGCGTGTTGCCGGCCTCGCGTTGCGAGGCGATCAAGCAGGCGGCGCGTGCCGAGCTTGCGCAGCCGCAGGGGCCAGTCGAATTCGAGGCGGATCTATGCTATCCCGGCGCACCGCAATCGCACACCGCGCCCGGCGGCAACACGGTACGCCGCTTGCTCGACGCATACGCGCGCAATGCACTGTATCGACAGTGGGCCACGTCAACGGAAATCCGCGGCTGGATGGAATTGTATTTTGGTGAACAGGTAGCGCTTTCGCGCGCGCATCACAACTGCATGATGACCAAGCACCCGACATATGGCAGTTTGACGGGCTGGCATCGCGACATCCGGTATTGGGCATTCAAGCGCGAGGACCTCATATCGGTGTGGCTCGCACTCGGTACGGAGACCGTGGAGAACGGCGCGCTGTGGTTCGTGCCTGGCTCACACGCGGTGGATTTTGCCCCGGAGCGTTTTGATGAAGCGAAGTTCTTCCGCGCGGACGTGCCCGAAAATGCAGCGTTGATCAGCACGGCGGTTTCTCCGGCGCTGAACCCGGGTGACGTGGTGTTCTTCCACTGCAACACGCTGCATTCGGCGGGCAAGAATCTGGCTGACGACGTTAAGTTCTCACTGGTCTTCACCTACCATGGCGTCAGTAACGCACCGGTGCCGGGCACGCGCTCGGCGGCCAAGCCGGAAGTGCCGCTGTGAGCGCTGGCGGGCGGCGGGCACGCGTGGCATCCGGAGCGGGCGCGCGCTGGTCCCGCGCGCTTTAGCGCCGCGAGCTGAGCGCGAGTCCGACGATGCCGGCAACCAATGCCACCGCGCCGGCAGCGAGTAGCGTGATGGTGCGCTCGGTCGGCGTGCCGGTGAACAGGCGCGACACATCATTGCTGAACGAGTGCAGTGATGTGCCGCCGAAATACAACAGCACGATACCGCCAACAATGAGCGCGATCGATACAGCGTTGCCCATGAAAGTGTCCTCCGTCGTTGTGTGATGCTCGTCGAGCGTGACCGGATTATCGCCGATGCGCCGTGCGCCGCGGCGCACTGGATCATTTGATTGCGCATAGCCCTAAGACTTTTCGCATGAGTGACCAAGCTGCCGTGCAACGCTATCGTCCGGCATGCAGTTCCGGCTCTATCGCGACGAGTCGCCTGATTTCGACCCAGGCCGGCTAAGACATGGCCTCTGACGCGACGCGGCGCCGGTCGGTCCCGTCAACTGCGCGCCGAGACGCGGCAACACGCGCGCCAGCGTGATACCGCGCGCCGCCATGAACAGCAGCAGTGACGCCCATAGCCCATCGTTGCCGAACAGGCCGGGCAGCGTCATCGCGCCCAGCATGAACATGGCAAGCGAGATTGCCATCGCCCACATGAGATCCCGCGTACGCGTGGCGCCAATGAACATGCCATCGAACAGGAAACCCCAGACGGAGATCACCGGCAGTGCCGCGGCCCACGGCAGAAAGCGCACGGCCGTATCGCGGACCGCATGCTGATCGGTCAGGCAGCCGATGATCCATTCGCCGCCGCTCGCGTAGACCAGCGAAAAAAACAGTGCGCCGAGCCCGCCCCACACCATCGTGGTCCGCACGGCCTGACGGAGGGCGTCGCGTTGGCGCGCACCGATGGCGGCCCCGACCAGTGCTTCGGCGGCATGGGCGAAGCCGTCGAGCGCATAGGCCATGAAGGTCTGGAAGTTCAACAACAGTGCGTTGGCCGCCAGCACCAGGTCGCCTTGCGCCGCGCCGGCGTGCGCGAACCAGCCGAAACATGTCAGTAGGCACAGCGTACGCACGAAAATGTCACGATTGAGCGCAACCAATCGCCGCAGCGCGCTGGTATCCACAAGCGTGGCCCAGCGCAATGGCGGCAGCGCGCGCGGCCGCTTTCGCCACAGCAGCCACGCGCCCAGCACGAAGCCGCACGCGTCGGCCGTTGCGGTAGCTGCGCCGATACCGGCAATGCGCCAGTCAAAGACATAGACGTACAGCAGTACCGCCGCTACATTGACGGCATTGATAAACAGTTGAATGAGCAACGCAACGCGCACGCGCTGGCAGCCCAGCAGGAAACCCAGTATCACGTAGTTGCATAGCGCCAGTGGGGCGGCCCAGATCCGCGCGTGGCAATAGTCGCTGGCGTACTGCTGTAGTGCGTCGCTGCCGCCGATGAGGCGCAATGCGGTATCGATCAATGGCGTGCTCAGCGCGAGCACGACTAGGCCGATCACGATCGCCAGTGCCGACGCACGCAACAGCGTCGCGCGCAACGCGACGCTGTTGCGTGCGCCGAATGCCTGCGCCGTGAGCCCGGTGGTGCCCATGCGAAGGAAGCCGAAGCCCCAAAAAACGAAATTAAAAAACAAGCCGCCGGCGGCGACCGCTCCCAAATACGCCGGATCCGGCAGGTGGCCCGCGACGGCCGTGTCCACTGCGCCGAGGATCGGCTGGGTCAGGTTTGCCAGGATGATCGGTACCGCCAGCGCGAGCACGCGGCGATGCCACCGCACAGCACTGACCGGCGTATGGGACGGGGAGGCGGACAGCGACTGGCACGGCGGTAAGCGGTCGTTGGATTCGTTCATGGACAGCGCCATGTTGGGCAAGGTCGTGATGATGACGGGAAAGGGCCTGACGCGACGGATTCGCGTACTGTGGATAGCCGCGACATAAAAAAAGCCCGCTCATCGAGCGGGCTGAATCCATATCAGGAGGAGACATGGAGGAGACGGTTCCCACTATACGGATTCTCATGCTGCAACGCAACATCTGAACGTGGAAAATTTTAGAGTCAACCCACTATTCATCGATCGGTGATAGGTCCCTAATAATTTTGACCAAGCGCTTTGCGCTACCGAAATGACAGCGCAAGATACGTGGTGCCCGCGTACGGCGGCATCGATAAAGTGAATCACACGCCATCCATTGCCAAGGGTCCATCATGAACGATCGAGTCAACATGCCAGTTTGCCCGGCAGACCGGGCCGGTTCATCACGCGCGGTCGCGCCCACGTCTGCGTCGAAGACGTATCATTCGCTCGTCATGACGCACGATACAGCCAGTCAATCCAGCGGCGCGCCGGGCGATTACGCGAGCGATGATGCGCGTTGGGCCGCGGTGCGCGCGCACGATCCATGCGCCGATGGGTATTTCTTCTTTGCGGTCCGCACGACCGGCGTGTTCTGTCGGCCGTCGTGCAAGTCACGTGCGCCGCGGCGCGAAAATGTGCGCTTCTTCGAGTCCGCCGACGCGGCCATGGCAGAGGGCTTTCGCGCATGCAAGCGCTGCCAGCCGCTGCGCGCGCCCCGCGAGGTCGAATTGGTCGCGCGGGCCTGTTCGGTGCTGGCCGAACGGATCGACGAGCGCGTCACGCTGGCGCAACTCGGCGACGCGGTCCACATGAGTCCCTACCATCTACAGCGCGTCTTCAGTCGCATGATGGGTATCTCGCCGCGTCAATACCACGCGAATTTGCGCGCTGAGCGGCTGCGTGAAACGCTGCGCTCGGCTAGCAGCGTGACCGATGCGGCGTTGGGAGCTGGCTTCGAATCTGCGTCGCCGCTGCGCAATGCCGCACGAGGGCATCTAGGCATGACCCCATCGGCGTACCGCAGACAGGGCGCCGGCATGACGATCGCCTATGCGATCGCTTCGACCCGGCTGGGTCCGATACTGATTGCGGCCACCGAGCGCGGCCTGTGCAAGGTGGCGTTCGGCGATGATGAAGCCTCACTGCTACACGCATTGCACGAAGAGTTTCGCCATGCGAAGCGAGTCTGCGACCCTGAACGCCTCGCGCACTATGTCGAGCGGATCGACGCCTACCTGGACGGACGCGCCGATCCGACGCACTTGCCGTTCGATGGGGTGGCGACGGCGTTCCAGCGCCGCGTCTGGGATGCGCTGCGCCGGATTCCGTACGGACAAACGCGCAGTTATACCGAGGTCGCGGCCGAACTGGGTGTGCCCAACGCGGTGCGGGCGGTCGCCGCCGCATGTGCCGCAAATCCGGTGGCCTTGGTCATTCCTTGCCATCGCGTGGTCCAGAAAAGCGGTGCGTTGGCCGGCTACCGGTGGGGGCTGCAACGCAAGGCGGCGTTGCTCGACGCGGAACGGCGCGATGGCGATGTCCGCGCTGCAACGCCCGGCTCGGAAACCCTCGATGTATAACGTGTTCACCACGTCGATCGCTTATCGGCCGCCGTACGATTGGCATCGCATGGTGGGCTTTTTTGCCGCGCGGGCGACGCCTGGCGTTGAATTCGTCGATGCGCAGGTCTACCGGCGCGGTATCGAGATCGACGGCGCGCTGGGCACGCTTGAAGTGAGGCACGACGCGCCCGGTGGTGTGCTGCGCGTGACGGTGCGCGGCGCCGCCCTCCTGATGCACAGCGTGCGCCGCGTGATGCGCTGGCGGTGGGCATCAGACGCTGGTCCGGTTCAGCGTGTACGCGCGGTAGGACGCAATGAACTGATCGAAGTGGCCAACTTCAGTGTGCTCGATCTCGGCTTGTTGCTGCAGCGAGTGCGCCGCCAGGGCCGCGTAATGGGCATGCAGCTCGCGCGGCAGCGGCCGGGCACGCATCGCCGCGGCGTGTTGCGCGCTGTGCTCGAGCGCGAAGCGCACGAACGAGCGCCCGGTTGTGCGCATGTCTTCTAATACACGTGCCGAAGGGGTCAGCGCGAAGTCCTCGACCTTCGCGCGTTGCGCGGCCAGTGCGTCGCCATATCGGCTGCCGCCCTCCTGGGCGTCGAGCAACGCCGCGGCCGGCCCGATTCGCTCGAGCAACTCGAGGGCCCAGTCCCGCAAGGGCACCGGGCGGCCGCCTCGGGACAATGCAAGTCCCGGACGCCGCCCCTGCGTCACCACACGGGCGAAGTTGTTGCCTGCTTCGGTACACTCCGCCTCGTGGAGCAACGCACTCGCGTCCAGCGCGCAAAATAACAGATACGCTTCGATAAAACGCGCGGTGGTGGCCGAGATCCCGGTGGCCTCGAACGGATCGATATCCAGCAGACGCACTTCAATGTATTGCACGCCGCGCGACGCAAGCGCGTGCAGCGGTCGTTCGCCCGGTTGCGTGACGCGCTTCGGGCGGATCGTCGAATAGAATTCGTTTTCGATCTGCAGTACGTTGGTGTTGATCTGCACCCACTCGCCGTCGCGCTGGGTGCCAAGCTGCTCATACGGCGCATAGGGCTGGCTGACCGCGCTCGCCAAGTTGTGTAGATAACCGTCCAAGCTGTTGTAGTCCGCGCGCAATGCAGCCTGCGCGGACGTATTCTGATAGCCCAGGTCACTCATTCGGAGACTGGTCGCGTACGGCAGGAACAGCGTGTCGGCATCCCATGTATCCAGCGCATGCGCGCGCGCGCCCACGAAGCTGCGCGACAGCGCTGGCGAGGCGCCGAACAGCAACATGAGCAGCCAACTGCTACGGCGGAAATTGCGGATCAGCGCAAGGTAGGCATCCGACTGGTACTGGAGCGGCGAGCCGTCAACCCGCTCGTGCTGTTGCAGCAGGCGCCAAATGTCTTCGTGCAACGAAAAATTGTAGTGAATGCCGGCGATGCACTGCATTGCCCTGCCATAGCGCAGCGCCAGCCCGCGCCGATAAACATGCTTAAGCCGGCCAATATTCGACGTGCCGTATTGCGCGATCGGGATCTGTTCGTCGGGCGGCAGCACGCCGGGCATCGACGCGTTCCACAGCAACTCGTCGCCGATCGATTCGTAGACGTAGCGATGCAGCGTATCGAGCTGCTCCAGCATCGCATCGACGGCGTGCCCGGCCGGCGTGATTATCTCGAGCAACGCTTCGGAATAGTCGGTTGTCAGCTGCTCGTGCGTGAGCGCCGAGCCCAAGGCGGCCGGATGCGGCGTGGGCGCCAGCGTGCCATCGCGCTGGACTCGTAGGCTCTCCTTCTCGACACCGCGCAGGCCTTGCGCCAGCAACGGTCGATGCGCGGGCTGCGCCAACAACGCCAGGCGTCGGGCGTACCCATCCGTCGTCGGGAAGGCGGGCGTGTTCTTGAGCATTATTGGTATGGTGTACTGGAGGCCGGTCTGCCGCGGCGGAGGGATTCGCGAGTAGTGGGCACTTTAACATGCGCTGCGAAGCGTTGCTGACGTTATGCTAGGCAAGGTTAAGCGGGCAGTCGGGGGGTATCCCCGTTCAGCGCTGCGGCAGCCGCGCCGCGGCGCGGGTGGACATCACGACGATCAGCTTCATCGTGGCGCGAGTTGCTCCGACAAAAAGCTTGCGGGCGGCTCGCTCATCGAATGCATCGAAATCCACCTCGGTCAGGATTACACAGGGCGCGGCCTGGCCCTTGAAGCGGTGGATCGATTCGTACAGCACGTCGCCGTCGCGGTACTCGGGGTTGCCGAACAGATCGTAGCGGCCGGTGAAGCTGCGCAGCCGGTGCGGCCCGAGCTGTTCCAGTGCGGCAAAGCGTGATTTTTCACGGCCGCGGAATGACAGCAGCGCGATATCCTGCTTGCGAAAACCCAGCGACAACGCCTGAGTGATGGCGCGCTTAGTCGGCTCAAGGGGATCGTCGCCGTCATAGGTCGACACGGAAACGTCCGAGCCACCGAATGGACTGCCGCTTTCGATGGTGAACGACGGTCCGATCACCTCGCGCAAGTAGTCGAAGATCTCGCGTGGGCTACGATAGTTGACGCAGGCATTCAGCGTGACCCAACCCGGTAACGGGACCGGTTCGCGCATATATAAATTCTGCATCGGATCCTCCAGCCACCACCATGCGCCGCTCGGTGCTAGCAGCCGTTGCAGCGCGGCGACCCAGTGCGCGCGGAAGTCCTGTCCCTCGTCGACGATCAGCACATCAAAGCGCCACGCATCACTGGGGGGCACGTCGGCAAAGCGTGCGTCGAGCCAGCCGAAGACATCCGGGGATGCAAAGTCTGGCTCCTGCCCGCTGTCGCGCACGACCCAGTCGCACAGCTGGTGGTAGGTCGCGACCTTCGCGCCCGGCGGTGCGACGCGCGCGATGTGGTCCGCCAGGGGACGGTTGAAGCAGACGTACAGCACACGCCGGCCCTGAGCGAGCGCGTCCTTCATCACCTGGATTGCCAATTGCGTCTTGCCCGAGCCCGCCGTGCCGGTCACGCGCAGCCTGAACGGCTCGAACGACAGGCGCCGCGCCCATTCGGCCAGGCCGCCGGAGAGCCGCGTGACCAGTGTGTCCGCCTGCCCGACCAGTGCGCTGGCGTCCGGTGTGAGCGCAAGGTGATCGGACAGGAAATGATGCAGCTTGGTAGCACAGTCGAATGGGGCCTCGTCGGGCGGCAACGCGCGCTGGATGACCGCGGCGAGTTGATCCTTGCGCGTCGCGTCGACGATGCGCTCTGGGGTGACACCGGCAATGCCCGGGTCGCGCACGATGTAGTCCGGGCAATACAGCAGCGCCTCGATGCAATAGGTGCCGGCGCCGAACGCCGCGGTGAAGCGCCGATGCAGGCCTTCGATCGTGCGGGCCAACTGGACCGCGACATTGCGTTCCTTCTGCAGGTAGACCTTGACCAGGCCTGTAGACGTCTCGCGCAGGAATCCCGACTTCTGCTCGATCACCATCAGGCGCCCCGATGGCCCTACCACGACGAAGTCCGCTTCGCCAAATACCGAGAAGCCCTGGTTCACGCGGGTCCAATGCACGCCGTGATAGACCGTGTAGCCGTCCGGCAGTTGCTTGGCCAGCGTGGTCAACGTTTCGCGCTCGCGGGCTGCGGCGCCTGCTGCGTCCAGGTGTTTCCAGTCGTCGGGAATGATGCGCGCCATGTTCAGCAGTGTCTCGAATAAGGGCTAGCGGGTACGCGGTGCTGCGTAGCATTCTATGCGAGCTGCCGCGTGTCGGTTAGAATGCGCAGGTCTTTGGGGAGTAGCCTTTCCTGCGTTGCCGGGTCGCGGATGCGATGCGGCGGCCGGCCTGAGTGGCCGCGCCGCGTCAGTCCGACGCCAGCACGCCAGGAAGATCGCGCCAACAGTCTCCGGCTCATGCCGTGGTGCGCTCGGCCCATGCGGGTTTGGCCAGACCATCGACGCCGCGCCTCGTCCCGGTCGGACCGTCGCGCCGCGTCATGGTTCATGTGTCCGACCGTGGAGATATCGTGCACCATCCCCGTTCCCCCTACCCGCCTGCCCGTTTGGCCATGCCGCCCGTTGCGACGGGAGCGTGCGCATGACTTGGCTCGTGCTCGAACTCATGCTGATGCTCGCGGTGATCCTGGTCGCCGCCGAATTGTTCACGAACGCGCTGGAACACCTGGGCGAGCGGATGAAGCTATCCGAGGGCGTGACCGGCTCATTGTTCGCGGCGGTCGGCACCGCGCTGCCCGAGACGTTGATTCCGCTGATCGCCATTGTGTCGGGACGCGGCGAGCGGCTCAACGAAGAAATCGGTGTGGGCGCGATTCTAGGCGCGCCGCTGATGCTCGCGACGCTGTCCACGTGCCTGATGACCGTTGCGGTACTGCGCCAGCGTGGGCTCTGTGGACGGATACGGCCGGAGGTCGGCGGTATCAATCGCGATCTCAACTACTTCCTGTTTGCGTTTGCGTTATCGGCCGCCGCGATGTATGTGCCGCATACGAGCGTGCTGGTGCGGGCAGGGTTGAGCGCCGCACTCGTGTGCGTGTATCTGTGCTACGTGTATGCGACGTTGCGTGCGTCGCAAGCGTTGGTGGCCGGCGGGCATGGCACCGAGGCGCCGCACGTCATGCATCTGTCGCGCTTCGGTATCCCGACCCGGCTCGTGACGATCGTGCTGCAGCTGGCCATCGCGCTGGCCTTGCTGATCGGCGGTGCGAAGGGATTCATTGATGGCGTGGACGGGGTCTCCCAGCTGCTGGGCGTGTCGCCGCTGCTGTTGTCGCTGCTGATCATCCCGATCGCCACGGAGTTGCCCGAGAAGATTAACAGTATCTTGTGGGTGCGTCGCGGCAAGGACACGCTCGCATTTGGGAACCTCACCGGTGCGATGGTGTTCCAGGGCACGCTGCTGCCAGCGCTGGGCATCATGCTGACGCCATGGGAGCCGCGCATCGAGGTGCTGACCGGCATCGCGATTACACTGGTCGCGGCAGCGTGGTGCCGCGCGCTGTCGCGCGGTCGCGGCCTGCCAGTCTGGGCGCTGCTGTTCAATGGCGTGCTCTATGCGGTCTATCTGGCCGTGACATTGGCATAAAATGCGGCGGTGCTGTTCGATTTTTCGCCGTTCGATTCCGGAGGTAGGAATGCAGGTCAAGTCTCTGATAGGCGCCACTGCGGCGCTGTTTACCATGCTGAGCGCTGCCGCGCAGGCCGCCGGGCCGGTGGGGGTGCAGGTGAGCGGCTGCTGGGTGCGCACGATGCCGGCGACCCTGCCGTCATCGGCCTATTTCACGATAAAAAACGACGCAGACACGCCGGTTTCGCTCAAGGACGTCGATGCGCCGGCCTTTGGCATGGTCATGATGCACCAGACGCGGAGCAACGGCAGTATGTCGCGGATGGTCCATGTCGATGCGATTGGCGTGCCGGCCCACGGTACGCTGAAGTTTGCGCCGGGCGGTTATCACGTGATGCTCGAACAGCCCAAGAGCGCATTGAAAGTCGGCACGACGATTCCGTTGACGCTCGATTTTGGCGCCGACGGCAAGCTGGACGTCCAGTGCGAGCTTCGGCCCGCCTCGGCGTCGGCGCATTGAGGTGGGCCGCTGCGCCCCTCGGGTGGCCGCACGCCGGTGGATCGAGCGGGTCGTCAGCGTCGGGATCGTCGGTCTGGGCGTGCGGATGACGTTTGTGACGACGGGCGGGTGACACGATGAACGGACTTGAGTGCTCGATGCTGAACTGGACCGAGGGGGGCCAGACCCACCACGCGCGCTGGCGCTCGCACGCCGGGCTACCGCCGCCTCGGCGCGTCGTGCCGGCCGACGACACGCTCGGCGCCGATCACGCCTATCGCCTGGCATGCGAGGGAACCGCGATCCTGTGGCAGGGCGACTTCAATAACGCGCGGCAGCTATTGCAGGCCATCGCGCGGCGCATCGAGCGTCGTCGGCCCAAGCGCGGTGCGACGCCACAGGAAACGTTCAACCTGCATCGGCTGGCGCAAGCGCAGCGGGCCCGCACGCTGGCGATGCTGCTGGTGCCGCTCGATGCGCATTACCGGATACCGCTGCGCCGTGCCCCGGACCTAAGTGGTGCGTGCGCGCACGCATACGGGCCGCCGCCCGGTGGTGACGCGGTCAGCGTCGTTTCGCTGCGCGAGTTGCTGGGGATGGTCGGCGCGTTCGAGTGGCATCGCAAGGGTGTGGTCATCGACGCACTCGGCGGCGACCGGATCCATCCGCACTATGGCGTGTTCTCGCCCGTACGCGGCGAATACCTGGATCTGATAGCGCAGGCGCCGTTGCCGGCCGGGGCCGATGCGCTCGCTTTCGACATTGGCACCGGCACCGGCGTGATCGCCGCATTGCTGGCCCGGCGCGGCGTGCGGCGCGTGATCGCGACGGACGTCGATTCGCGCGCGCTAGATTGCGCGCGCGAGAACGTCGCGAGGTTGGGGCTGTCTGCGCAAGTGGAGGTCGTGCGGGCGGATCTTTTTCCGTTATCGCGCCGCGCGCCGCTGGTAGTCTGTAACCCGCCGTGGGTGCCGGCGCGCCCGAGTGCATCGATCGAGCACGCTGTATTCGATCCGGACAGTCGCATGCTACGAGGATTCCTCGCCGGTTTGCCGGCGCATTTGGCCCCCGGCGGCGAGGGTTGGCTGATCATGTCGGACCTGGCTGAGCATCTTGGCTTGCGCCCACGCGAAGCTTTCCTCGCGATGATCGACGCGGCCGGCTTGCAGGTGCTTAACCGCGTCGATATCCGGCCGCGTCACCCCAAAGCGTCGGACGCCGCGGATCCGTTGCATGCGGCGCGGGCCCGCGAGGTGACGTCGCTGTGGCGCCTCGCGGGCCGAGGCTGATGAACGCGCGCTACGCGGTGCCGCGCAACGTATGCGCGGCGGCCACCATGTTGCGCAGCGCCGGGATGACTTCAGCCCATGCGCGCGTCTTCAGCCCGCAGTCCGGATTGACCCACAGGCGCTCGGCTGGGATGCGCTCGGCCGCCTTGCGCATCAACTGGACGATGTGCTCCTGCGTCGGGATGTTCGGTGAATGGATGTCGTACACGCCCGGTCCGATCTCATTCGGATAGTTGAAGTGATCGAATGCATCGAGCAGTTCCATGTCTGAGCGCGATGTTTCGATGGTGATGACATCTGCGTCCATCTCTGCAATCGACGCGATGATGTCGTTGAACTCCGAATAGCACATGTGCGTGTGGATCTGCGTGTCGTCGCGCACGCCGTTGGCCGCGATGCGGAATGCGCCGACCGCCCACTGCAGGTACTCATGCCATTGCGACTTGCGCAGCGGCAAACCTTCGCGCAAGGCCGCCTCGTCGATCTGAATCACGCGCACGCCCGCACGCTCCAGATCGAGCACCTCTTCGCGGATCGCTAGCGCAAGCTGCTGGCACGACACGGCACGCGGCTGGTCGTCGCGCACGAACGACCAGTTCAGAATCGTCACGGGCCCGGTCAACATACCTTTCATCGGCTTGTGAGTCAGCGATTGCGCATATTGGATCCACTCGAGGGTCATCGGCTTCGGCCGGCGGATGTCACCGAACATGATCGGCGGTTTCACGCACCGCGAGCCATACGACTGTACCCAGCCGAACTGGCTGAACGCATAGCCTTCGAGCTGCTCGCCGAAATACTCGACCATGTCATTGCGCTCGGCCTCGCCATGCACGAGCACGTCGAGCCCCAGCGCCTCCTGTTCGCGCACGCTGCGCGCGATCTGCTCACGCATGGTCGCGTGGTAGCTCGCCTCGTCCAGTTCGCCACGACGGAAACGGCTGCGCGCCTGGCGGATTTCTTCGGTTTGCGGAAACGAGCCGATTGTCGTGGTCGGATAAGGCGGCAGTTGCAACTGCTCGTGTTGCTTGCGCGCGCGCTCCGGATAGGGGTTCGTGCGGCGTTCCATGTCGGCGTCGATGCGCGCAAGCGCCGCCTTGACGGCTGGGTTATGCACGCGCGCCGATACCTTGCGCGCCGCGATGGCGGCCTGGTTGTCCCGCAGTTCAGCCTCCACAGCCTGCCTGCCGTTGTTCAGTGCCGTAGCCAGCACATTCAGTTCGTCCAGTTTTTGCAGCGCGAATGCAAGCCATGAACGGAGCTCGGCGTCGAGCCCGCGCTCACTGGCCAGGTCCACCGGCACGTGCAGCAGGGAGCACGACGGCGCCAGCCAGAGCCGCTGGCCGAGTTGGCGGTGGATCGGCTCGAGCCAGTCGAGCGTTGCGACGAGATCGGTTTTCCAGATATTGCGGCCGTTGACGACACCGAGCGACAGCACGCGCTCGGCCGGCAGACTCGCGATGACGTCGCAGACTTCATCGCGTGCATTGAGCGTGTCCACGTGCAGGCCCTGCACGGGCAATGCGCACGCAAGCGGCAGGTTCTCCTGCAATTGCCCGAAGTAGGTGGCTAGCAGCAGCTTAACGCGATCGGTGCGTAGCGTGTCGTAGGCGTGCACGAACGCTTGCTGCCACTGCGGATCGAGCTCGGTGACGAGGATCGGTTCGTCGATCTGCACCCATTCAGCACCGCACGCGGCGAGTTCGGCCAGCAATTGCGCATAGACCGGCAGCAGTCGCGGCAACAGCGCGAGTTTGTCCGAGTCGTCCTTAGCCTTGCCGAGCCACAGGTACGTCAGCGGCCCGATGATCACCGGCTTGGCTTTCACGCCAAGGCGGCGTGCCTGTTCGAACTCGCCGAGCAGGCGCGATGCGTCGAGCGAAAAGGTCGTGGACGCGCTCAATTCCGGCACGATATAGTGGTAGTTGGTATCGAACCACTTGGTCATCTCGCCGGCCTGCACGCCGCAACTGCATGCGCCGTCCGTGGCTGAACGCCCGCGTGCGATCCGAAAGTAGTTGTCCAGCGAGTCACCGTCCAGGTTGCGTACCCGCTCCGGTAGGTTGCCGAGCGTAAAGCTCATGTCGAGCACCTGATCATAGAACGCGAAATCGCCCACCGGTGACCAGTCCAATTTCGCCTGGTTGGCCCAGTGCTGCTGGCGCAGTTGAGCGCCCGCTGCTTTCAGTTCGTCCAGTGAGGACTGTCCCTTCCAGTAAGACTCGAGCGCGAATTTCAATTCCCGCTTCGCGCCGATGCGCGGAAAGCCCAGATTGTGCGTGATGGCCATGATTCGATAGAGGTTGAGTCAAGAGTGCGTCGATCATAGGGGTTGGGATATATGAAAAAAAGTGGCATTATTTCATTGTCCCATTAAATATACTCATGCCTCGAGATGCTCGAACGTATTCACCTGGCGATCGTGCGCGAGGTTGACCGGCGCGGTTCATTGACCGCTGCCGCCGAAGTGTTGTGCCTGACCCAGTCGGCGCTGAGCCACACGGTAAAGAAAATGGAGCAAATGCTGGGCACGGCGGTCTGGCGCCGCGAAGGCCGCAACCTGCGGCTGACGCAGGCGGGCGAATACCTGTTATCGGTCGCCAATCGCGTACTGCCGCAGCTGGAGCACGCGCAGGCGCGCTTGGCACAGTACGCGCAGGGCGAGCGTGGTACGCTGCGCATCGGAATGGAATGCCACCCCTGCTACCAATGGTTGCTGAAGGTTGTGTCGCCGTACCTGGCGCAGTGGCCGGACGTCGATGTGGACGTAAAGCAGAAGTTCCAGTTCGGCGGCATTGGCGCGCTGTTCGTCTATGACATTGATATTTTGGTCACGCCCGATCCATTGCACCGCGCGGGCCTTCGTTTCGAGCCGGTGTTTGACTACGAGCAGGTGCTGGTGGTCCAGCGCGGACACGCACTGACACGTGGCACGCACGTCGAGCCGGCGCAGTTGACCGGCGAAGTGCTGATCACCTATCCGGTCGATATTGACCGGCTTGACATATATGCGCAATTTCTGGTGCCGGCCGGCGTGCGGCCGAAGCGTCACAAGACGATCGAGACCACCGACATCATGGTGCAAATGGTCGCCAGCGGCCGCGGCGTTGCCGCGCTGCCGCGCTGGCTGGTGCAGGAATATGCGAACAAGATGCCGATCGAGCCGGTGCGGCTGGGACGCGACGGCATCGCCAAGCAGATCTTCGTGGGTATGCGCGAGGCGGATGCCGACACCGACTACCTCGCCGCCTTCGTCGCGCTTGCGCGGCATTCAGCCCACTATGCGGCAGCGTAGCTGACCCGCCTTGGCTCATGGTGGCCGGTCACGATCCGCTGCAGGTTCAAATGACCGCTGTGGTGCCTGCCGTGAAAGACGTGCGGGCCGAGCACACGAAAACGTAGGGTCTTACCAGGCCTGCTCGTAGATGGCGAGGGCGTCGGCTTCGCCAACTTCGCGAGGATTGTTCACGAGCAGGCGGGTTTGCAGCATCGCGTCGGCGGCCATTCTCGGCAATTCGTGCCGGCCGACGCCGACTTCGCGCAGCGTCCTCGGGATCCCGGTGGCGGCAATCAGCGCATCGATCTGTGCAATCCATGCCGCTGTCCTGGCTTCGTCGCTGCCGCGTGCGTCGGGCGCGATGATTTCGGCAAGCTGCGCATACTGCTGTGCGGCCGCGTTCGCGTTGAAGCGCAGCACGTGGGGTAGCACGAGGGCGTTGGACAAACCGTGCGGCACGTGGAACAGGCCGCCGATCGGATACGCGAGCGCGTGTACGGCGGCCACCGGCGCATTGGCGAAAGCTTGTCCGGCCAGCATCGCGCCGAGCAGCATTGCCTCGCGCGCTGCGCGGTCCTGCCCGTTGTCGCACGCCGGCAGCAGGTGGCGGGACAACAGCTCCAGCGCCTGCAGCGCGAGCCTGTCCGATAGTGGGTTCTTCAGGCGTGCCGACGTGTACGCCTCGATCGCATGCACCATGGCATCGATGCCGGTGGCCGCGGTCGCCGCGCGCGGCAGGCCAAGCGTGAGTTCCGCGTCCAGAATCGCGACATCAGCGAACAGTTGCGGCGCGACCACGCCCATCTTGCGCGCCTCGCCGAGCGTGACGATCGACACCGCGGTGACTTCCGAGCCGGTGCCCGCGGTGGTCGGCATTTGCACCAGCGGCACGCGCGTGCCACGTACGTTGCCTACGCCGTACATCTCGGCCAGCGGTTGCTGCCCGGCCACCAGGACGGCGATCAGCTTGGCCACGTCCATTGACGAGCCGCCGCCGAGTCCGAGCACGATCTCGGCACCGACGGCCGAGGCGCGTGCGGCGGCGTCGAGCACTACCTGTTCGGGCGGATCGGCCACCACGTCATCGATGACGGTGACATGCCAGCCCTGTGCAGTGAGGTCCGCTAGCGCGGGCCTGAGCAGCCCGCTGCGATGCAGGAGTGCGTCGGTCACCACGCACAGCCGGCTGAGCGTGCCGAAGTGCTCACGCAGCAATGTGCCGAGCCGGCGTGCCGCGCCGAACTCCACGATGACCGTTGGCACGGTCTGAAAGCGAAATGGGATCATTGGCTGGCTCCGTGCACCATGTGGCTGCTGACCTCGCGGCGTTTGAGTATCGGAATGATTTGCTTGTAACCGATCTGCTGAAAATGCGGCGTTTGCCGATGTTCGTCCAATCCCGTTGCGTCGGTATACTGTTCGAGGATCACAAAATGGTCAGGATCGTGCGGCGAGCGGAAGAACTGGTAGTCCAAGTTTTTCGGCTCATCGCGCGTGGCGCGCGCGAGCGCGTCGAGCAGCGCCAGCACGCGCTCACTCTGCCCGGGCTTGGCGAAATAGTGGGCAATGACCTGCAAGTAGGGTGGCGTCACCGTTGATTTCCTCCTCCACGGTCCATCGCGCGTTCAGCGCGGCGTAGTCAGATTCCATAATTGACTGTCGCTGGTGGACACCGCCACCGCGCCGTGCGCCTGCGCCTGGCGCACATCGTGCTCATTGCAGATGAAGCCCGACGCGACGATCGGCGGCAGCGCCGCACGGTCTTGCTCACGTAGGTGCGGCAGCATCGGTGCCGGCATCAGCTGCACCAGATTGGGATCGCTCTGCTCGATCGCTTTGACGCTGCGCGGCCACGTCGAGCGATCCGTCACGAAGACCTTCTGCATTGTCATCAGGCCGGCGCGGTTGGCGCGCTGCACCGTCGCCACGCGCGTGGACACCAGGCTGGTGACGCCAATATCAACGAGATAGTCAACGCCGCCCTTATCCTGCGACAGCCCATCGCAGCTGTCGATATTGACGATCACGCACTTGCCGGCGCGCGTCAGCGCGGCCACGACCGCCTGCAGTTTGCGCAACTCGACGTTAGCCACGATGCCGACCTCGGCCGCGCTGCTGATGAAGCTGTCGAGCTGCTCGGCGCCGTACAGTGTCGCGATGACAGGATGTCGGGCGAGACGCGCTCCGAGGGATTTGTCCATATCGAAATATCAGCTTGCCGGCGAGACGATGTCGTCATCCAGGCCGAGCTTACCAGGATTGAGGATGTTCTTCGGATCCAGCGTACGCTTGAGTGCTTGCAGCACGGGGAACGCGCTGCCCAGCGAGTCGCGCATGTAGGGCGCGCGCAGTAGACCTACGCCATGGTGGTGGCTTAGCGTCGCATTGTATTGGATCAGCACGGCATTGGCCGCGTCCCACGCACGGCGATACCACGCGGCGCGCTGCTCGATGGCGACTTCGCCACGCAATGAGAAGTACAAGCACGCACCGTCCACATAGGCATGCGACTGGTGCGCGGAGCCCGCCAACGTACCCGGTACCGATTGCAGCGCATCGACTACGTCACGATAGATCGCGGCCAGATCGCGCCAGCGCCCCGCCATCTCCAGCGTGTCGGCGACGAACCCCGGGCTGCGTTTGAAGCCCTCCGCGCTCTTGCCGGTCAAGTACCGCGTGTCGAGCCACTTCTCAAAGATCGCGTCCCCGGCCAGCCGCTGCCCTTGCGGCTCGCACACCTGCTCGCAGACTCTCATCCCCGCATCCACGAGTTCGCGCGTGCCCTCGTCGGCGATCAGCAGCACATTCGTGTCTGGCAGGCCGAATTGCACGCCGCTTTCGAGTGCATCGTACAGACGCAACGCCGCCGGATGGGCGCCGCGCTGCATGATCTCGCGGCACGCGTGCAGGCCGGCGGCGAACGAGTCGAAGCCATAGGCGATCGCCCGACCATAGTCCGGCAGACGGTGCAGCTTCAATCGTGCCCGCACGATGATGCCCAGCGTGCCTTCGCTGCCGATAAACAGCTGCTGCAGGTCCGGCCCGACCGCCGCGCGCGGATAGCCGCCGACGCTGATTAGCGAGCCGTCGGCCAGCACGACGTCCATGCCGTACACCATGTCCTCGATCTTGCCGTAGCGCGTGGACAGCTGCCCGGCGCCTCGGCAGGCGATCCACCCCCCTATGGTGCTGATGCCAAACGACGACGGCCAGTGTCCCATCGTCAACTTGTGCTCGCGCTGCAGCGACGCCTCGAACACGTCGCCGAACATACCCGCCTCCACCTCGACGAGTTGGCTTTCATGGTCCACGCCGAGCAGCCGGTTCAGGCCGCACAAGTCCAGCACGATGCCGCCACGCACCGGCAGTGCCGCGCCGGTGACGTTACTGCGCCCGGCCGACGCCGTCACCGGAATCGACGCCGCATGCGCAATGCGCATCACCGCCTGGATCTGCGCGACGCTGGACACGCGCACGACGATGGCGTGCGGCGTGGCCGGCTGGCCGGCGGTTTCCGTGACCATCGAGGCGGCCCACCAGTCACGGGTCCACGCGACCACTTGCGCCGGCTGCGTAATCACCTCGTCGGCGATTTCCCGCAGCGCGTCGCATTGCTGCTCCGAGACCTGCACCGGTGCGCGCTGCATGCCGCCGGCCGGCGCGTTGTCCGGCACACTGGACAGGTTCAGCGAGTACGGTGGCGGCGTGTGAGCGCCGACGACATAATTGCCACGGTTGTAGCCGCGCTGAATGGCTTCCTTGCTGATCATCCGTTATCTCCGATGAGGACCGATTTCTCGTATTGGACGGCCGCGACGTAGTCGCGCACCTGGCTGGCGACGAGCGCGTCGGACAAGCCGAGCTCCGCCTTTAAAATCTGGCCCACGCGCGGTGCGGCGCGAGCTGACGCATCGCGCGCCATCAATCGCGCGCGTGTGCGCCGCGACAGCACGTCGTCTACGCTGCGCGCCAACTCATGGCGCGCAGCGTAGACCACTTCCGCTTCGCTGTACGGCAAGCCCTCGACGATCGGGGCGAGTAGCGACGGGTGCGCATCGATCAGGTCGCTGACGAAACGCGCTTCGGTGCCGTAGCGCTCGCCCAGATGCGCGGCCAGTCCGCCCGAGGCGACGATCGCCTGCGGGTCGTAGCCGGCCGCGCCCAGCAGGTAGGCCGATTTCGTGCGGCATGGCGCGCGTTTGCCAATGACTTTCTGCGCCGCGTCGATGGTTTGCTCCGCCATGTGCCGGGAGGTCGTCAGCTTGCCGCCGACAATCGTCACCAGGCCGTCGGGCGCGACGCGGATTTCGTGGTTGCGGCGCATCTCGATTGTCTTGCCGCCAGGGGGGCCGACCAACGGTCGGCAGCCGGCGATGCTGCCCACCACGTCGTGCGGCTGCAGGTCTGTCTTCAAAGCCGAGCGGGCGCCTTCCAGCAGGAAATCGAGTTCTTGGCGCGTGCAGTACACGTTATCCAGGTCACCGTCGTAGTCTTCGTCGGTAGTGCCTAGATACGAGACGTTGCCCCAGCGGGTGATCGTCGCACGCCGATTGCGGCCCGGCACCGGGATCGTAACGGTGCAGTCGTTGCGGATCTTTAACCACGGAATCGCCACGTGTACGCCCTTGGCTGGTCGTACCTGGAGCGCTGGTGTATCCCCTTTGCGGCGCCCGTCCCAGTCGCGCAGCCAGACGCCGGTTGCCATGATCACCACGCCGGCGCGCACGCGGATCTCGCAGCCGTCGGCATGCACGATGGCACCGTCGACGTGTCCTTGCTCGTTACGGGTGACCTCGGCCACGCGCGCATGATTGACCACCGCCGCGCCGTGAAACGCCGCGGTGCGTGCCAGCGTCAGCGTCAGCCGCGCATCGTCCACGCGCGCATCGAAATACAGGAAGCCGCCGCTCAGGTACGCTTCGTTGAACGTTGGACAGTGCGACAGCACTTCGGCCTTGGTCAGTTTCTGGTGCAGGATGCCTTCGCGCCAGCCGCCAGCGAGGTCATACGTCCACAACAGACCCTCGAAGGCCTTCGCCAGGCGCTGGTCGAACACGCCGTCGCGCTCCATCACCGGGAACAGGAACGGCAGCCGTTGCACCAGGTGACGCGCATTGCGGCGCAGGCGCTGCCGTTCCAGCAGCGAGTGGCGCACCAGGCTGAGATTGCCTTGCTCGATGTAGCGCAGGCCGCCATGAACCATCTTCGAGGATTTGGACGACGTCCCGGACGCAAAGTCGCTCTTCTCGATTAAAGCGACGCGATAGCCGCGCAGGCTCGCGTCCAGTGCCGCGTAGGCGCCGGTGACGCCGCCCCCGACGATCAACATGTCGAATGTGTCATCGCTCAGGCGCGCGAGCTGTTCCTCGCGTACCACGCGCAGTGGCGACGTGGTCGTCATCGCAGCCCGATCCTGCCTGGGCCGTCTGGATGGCAAGAAAATCATACTGGTGAATCTCCGTACTCAACCGTGATCGAAATCGGCCGCATGAGCAAGTTCAGATTGGATGCGCGCGTGCCATTTCGCGCGCCGCTGTTGCCGCAAGCCGGTGTCGGGCGACGGCTCGAACACCGCGTCGGTGACCAGCGTGGCGCGGGCTGCGTCCAGCGAGTCCCACAACAGGCCCGAGGCGCCGGCCAGAAACGCCGCGCCACGTAGGCTCGCACGGTCGCTTTCGCGGATACGCTGCACCGGCAGGCCGCTCAGATCCGCCTGGATCTGCAGCAGCACGTCGCTGCCCGACAGGCCGCCGCCGACCACCAGCTCATGCACGTCGATACGTGCCACCGCCTGGTTCGCCTCCATGCATGACGCCACCGAATGGCCAATGCCCTCGAGGAGGGCGAACGCGATCTCTTCCCGCGTGGTCGCAATCGATATCCCGGACAGCGATGCGCGGGCGCTGGGCTCCATCTGCGGCACGCGCAACCCGGTCAAGGCGGGGACGAATAACACGCCGTGCGCCGACGACACAGGGCGGGCCAGGGCGCTGATTTGCTCTGGGTGATCGAACCAGCGCAACGTGTCGCAAACCCAATTCAGCGCGGAGCCCGTCGTGGCGACGAAATTTTCGAGCGAATAGTGTGAAACGCCGCCATGGCGGCGCGCTGTCATGGCCAGCGTTGCGTCGTATGATGGCTGTTGCCCATGCCCATGCCCATGCCCATGCCCATGCCCATGCCCATGCCCATCCATGAGCGTGGTGTACGGTAGGGCCGGGCCCGTTAGCAGGTCGACAAAGCTACCCGTACCGTGCACGCACATCGATTGCCCACGATCGAGACACCCGAGTCCGACCGCGCCGGCAAACTGGTCGCCCGCGCAGGCCAGAATCGGCACATCGAGCCCGAGTAAATCGGACCGGGTGCGGCCAAACGTGTCCGCGTCCTCGCGCAACGCCGGCAACAGCTCGCGCGGAAAGCCCAGCGCATCGACCCAGGCGTCGAAATACCGGTGCTCGCCCAGCAGATAGGCGCTAGCTGAAGTCGCATTGGTCGGCGTGGTCACACATGCGCGCTCGGTGGACAGGTGCCACAGTAGCCAGGTGTCAATCGTGCCAAACGCGAGTCGGCGTGCGTGGAACGCATCGGCGACCGCTGGCACCGTGCGCAGTTGATGGGCGGCCCATAGATACGGCGAGCGCACGCCGGCGGGCCGACCCACGCTCGCCCTTAACCTGCGGTCCCATGTGGCGGCTAGGCGGTCAAGCTCGGCCGCATGACGCGTGTCCTGCCAGACCATCGCGGGGACCAGTGCCCGTCCCGTGTGCGTGTCCCATAGCACGGCCGTTGCCCGTTGGGTGGAGATGGCCGCCGCGACAACACGCACCCCTTGCTGGGCGGCCTGTGCCAGCGTCGCGCGGCAGACTGCGATGGTCTTGTCCAGGATCGCATTCGCATCTTGCTCAACGACCCCTGGTTGCGGGCTGTCCACGCGCAGCGGCAGATATTCGAGGCAGAATACGTGTCCACTGGCATCGACTAGCGCGGCCCGTGTACCAGACGTGCCTTCGTCGATCGCAAGGATGGCGTTTCGATGCGCGGTCATAGCGGGGTCTTCTCGATGACGGGGTTCGTGAGCGCCGGCTTGGACGGCGGGATGTCCTTGAAATGAGGTGCGTCCGGCTCGTTATCTGGGGTGATCACCGTGCGCGTGGGATCCCAGCGAATCGCAAAGCAGATCGCACTGGCGGTAAGCGGCACGACGGCCAGGATCAGAAAGGTCTGCTCCAAGCCGTAGCGTTCTAGGAACAGCGGGAAGACGAGCAGTCCCAGCGCCGCACCGATCGAGCCGAGCGCGCCGACAATGCCGTTGGCGCTGGCACGCAGTTCGCCGCGGAACGACAGCGATGACAGAGTCTTGCCATTCGCCCCCGGCCCGCCGGAATGAAACAGAATGAACAACGATGGAATGACCACGCACGCCCACAGCGGCATCCGGGCATGGAACAGGCCCAGTATCAGCAACATCGCGAAGACCGCTGCAAATCCGATGGCCGACGCGTGCCGCAAGCCCAGCCGGCGTGCGATTAGCGGCGAGGCGAAGCCGCCCGCGATACCGAATACGTTGAATACCAGTGCGCCGAGCGTCGCGTACACAAAATCCTTGCCGAACAGCGCCGCGCTGATCAGCGGCAAATACCAGCCGATGGCGAAGTACTCGATCGATTGGCCGATCTGCACGGTGGCCGCCAGAATCGTGCGCGGCAGGTACACGCCGCGAAAGATCAACAGCACGTTGGCCAGCCCGCGCGTTGCCGGGTTGATCAGTGGCACGCGCTCATGCAGCGGCGCAGCGACGAATGGACGACCATAGATTTGCGTCATCGCACGGACCGCGTCATCCAGCCTGTTCCTGCGGGCGAGCCAAATCGGGCTTTCAACCAGGAATGCGAACTGCATGAGCACAATGGCGACACCGAATACGACAGTGGCCGCCACCGAGTAGCGCCAGATCGCATCCCCGACGTTCCATGAGTGGAACAGCAACGCCAGCAACAAGTTCGTGCATACCGCCGCGTACCACATGCCTTGCCACGCGTTTAGGCGGCTTTTCAAGCGTGCTGGCGTGAACTCGGCCAGCATCGCCATGGCGATCGCGAAATCGATACCGTACGCCATGCCGACGAAGAAGCGTCCCAGCAGGATCACTTCGAAGTTCGGTGCGAGCACCACCAGCACCGCGCCGAGCACCGACAGTAGTTTTGCGATGATGAGGGGGCGAATCCGGCCCCAGCGGTCCGCCATCCAACCGCCGATTGGATTGAACGCAATCGCCACCCATGAGGCGAACGACGTTAACAGCGCCACCTGCGCCGCCGTCAAATGGAGGTCGCGCGTCATCGGCCCGAGGCCCGCGCTCAGCGCTGAATTGGCGAATGCGTCGAGAAACAACCCACCGAGCGACAGCCACCAAATGAGGCCAGCGCTGCCCACGATGCCGGGCCGCGAGTCGAGGAACGATATGATGTCTTCAATGCCACGAATCTTGATCGCGATTGCTTGCACTGCCGGCCTCCATTCTCATGATTCTGTAAGAGGCCAGAACAGACAACGCGATCGATGCGCGCAAGAGACCATCTTACAGATAGTCTCTTATCTAGATCTGTGCGCCCACTTTACGGCGAGTGTGGGCGGCGTGTCAAGCGCGGAGGAACTAGCCGGATCCCGCGCCCATAGATTGGCGATAGCGCCGTAAGACGTCGATGTCGTGACCCGTCAACGCGCGTGGCTCGTCCTGGATGGCCTGGCAGTAGGCCAGTACTTGCGCATCGTGCCGCATCCCCTCCAGCAGCAGTGTAGCCGCCGGTTCGTCATCTTCGCCCAGCGGCTGATATCGATTGCTGCGCATCGCGCGCAAAATGGCCCAGAGCACGGCCAGATGGCCGGTTAACAACGCCATGGCGATTTTCCAATGGCCGCCGCGGCCCGCGTCGATATCTTGTAGCGCGCGGTAGATAATCATCATGCACAGCAGTACGATGATCGCCGCCGCGCCGATCTGTAACCATTTGGCCACCTCGAACGCGACGGCACGGCGGTTCAGTTCCTCATACGTCAACGGCCGTTCCAAAGTGGCGCTCGTGCGTGTACCTGACTCAAAGCTCATGCCGCCACCTCCGATGCCGCTGTGTCCCACTCCCGGCATCCGTGGCCTCCGACATGCAAAGGCGGGACCGGTCCATTCGTGTCTCGCTGTACTGTCGCCTGCTGTCCAGGCCTGCCTGCACTACGCTCGTTCATTGTCAGCGTTGTTGCCTCCACGTTAAGAGAAATGGCCACGTGGCTTTTGCTTTCACATTAGCCAGCATGATCAAACCGTGCGGATAGGGTTGCGTTCCATTAGGAGCGGTTCGATGTTGTAGACGCGCCGGGTGGTTTGAATGAACCCGACGGCGCAATGCGGCGATGATTGCCATGCAACAAATTGCATGGCCTTTTGCGTGATCAATTGTTTGACTGCATGGGTTTTCGTCAATTGAGGGCAACCGGCTGCGCAATCCATTTAGGCGTGCGTCTTACCGTTGCACTATCGGCTTATCGAATCTGCGGCGAACCACGCTGAATTGATGCCGGCACGGGCCACTCAATCCATCGCGTTCGACTGACCCCATGCCGTCATGTCGGATTGATTGCATTCATGACGAGTACCATGTGCATCCAGCAATAACAAACCAAATATTTGTACGAGGTGCAAGTATTAGCGGCTAAACATCGTATGTCAAGCAATATATTAATGAATTTCTTAAAATAATGTTGCATGTCATGCAATTTTTCTCCTAAAGTTGGGGCGGAGCAGACGACCCGGACATTACATGTTTCCAAGCGAAGACAAGGTTTCAGAAGAGTCGCTAGCGATTGCCATGCGAATCCATGATTTGCTGAACCGGCATGGCGTTGGCAAACGCCAGCATGCGGCGGAGGTTCAGCGCATTCTCGGGCTGAGCTATTCGCAGGCGCACCGGAAAATGAAGGGGGCCAATCCGTGGACCATTGCGCAGGTCAAGGCGGTGGCACAAGCGTATGGCGAATCTGCGGCGATACTGCTCGATGGCATCGACTCGAGTGAGCCGGTTGGCGCAATAGCCGCGAAGATGCAAGAAGCGGTGTTTTATGTTGGCGATGCTGTCTATCGTTGCTTAGCCGATATTGGAGAGCGGGCGCATGACGTGTCGGGGCTGGAGTTCGTTGCGCTCAAGGACGGCAATCGATGGAAGGTGTTTCCGGTTGAGGCGGCGCCGGAGGGCGACTATTTCGTGGTCGAGCAGATTCTGATACGCGCTCGAAGTGCGCCTGAGGCGAGCCCGGTCATTGCGATACTCGACGACGATGCGCTATTGACTGCCGAGATGTGCTCGTATTTCCATTCCCGTGGCTATGTTGCCCGACCGTACAACACGGAGGCGACGTTTCGCGCGGCGCTTCGCGAGAACGTGTTTGACGGATTCATTGTTGACTGGCTACTGGAGAGCGGCACGGCCGAACAGACCATCCAGTCGATCCGGCAGTCGCGCCACGGCGACGCGCCCATTTTGCTGCTGACCGGCAAGCTCGTGACGGGTGAGGCGAACGAGGATGACGTGGCGCGGGTGATCCAGCAATACGATGTGAAACCCTTTGAGAAGCCCGCGCGGCTGAACTGGGTGGCGGTGGAGCTGGCGCGGCGACTCAAGGCGGGCGCGCCTGGCTAGGACCGCGGTGCGTGATGCGTTAGGACCGCGGTGCGCGATGCAGATAGATGACGTCTTGCTGCACGGGTATCAGGTTCTGGCCGCTATCGACGACGAAATCGGTGCCGTTGTAGGCCGGGGAAGCCAGCAGCAGGACCGCCGCTGCGACATCGGCCGGGCCGGCCACCCTGCCCAACAAGTTGGACTGGTGGGCCGCGTACTTGAAGTCCGCATCGGTCTGGCTGTCGCTGGGCAGCATCAGCCCGGGAAAGACTGCGTTAATGCGTAAGACCGGCGCGGCAGAGATCGCAAGCATTTGCGTCAGGTTGCCGAGCGCGGTCTTTCCGACCGTATAAGTGAAGTGGTCGCGGTGGAAGTTGCCTTTCACCTTTTGGTCCACGACATTGACCACTGCACCGGTTGCACCCGCGGCCTTCGCGCAGTCGTGGAAGGCCCGCGTCAGCAGGATCGGCGCCCTGCAATTCACTGCCCATGCCTGATCCAGCGCTTGCACGGAAAAGTCGACGAAATCGTCTTGCCAAAAAACCGCTGCGTTGTTGACCAGCAGGTCCAGCCGGCCGAAGTGTGCGAAGACATCCTGGATGAGTTGGTCGATCTGAGCGGCGTCCCGTAGGTCGCCGTTAAAGGCAAGTGCGTCATATCCGGCATGCTGCAGCGCCAATGCGGCCGTTTCCGCCTCGTCGCGCGCTGTGTGCGCGTGCACCGCCACGCGATACCCGTTTTTTGCGAGATGCTCCAGGATTTCCCTGCCGGCCCGTTTGGCCGAACCGGTCACCAGTGCTACCTTACCGACGCTCATGAAGACTCTCCATCCAACAGGTTTCCGAATGCGGTGCGCAGCGCGTCAATCCGGATCGGTTTCATCAAAAGATCGTCGAACATGGCCAATTGCGTTTCACTGAGCAGCTCCGGCGCCGATGCGCTCATGCCAATCAGCTTTGAATGAGGCGCGCCGGTTTTGCGGATCCATCGCGCCAACGAAGCGCCGCCTTCCCCCGGCATCTGCAGGTCAATGAGCGCGACATCCACTTCCCGCTGGCTGAGCATGACTCTGGCTTCCCACGCTGAGTCCACGGCGGTAACGGCCAAACCCAAGCTGCGCATGAGCGCGACCAGCGCGTCGCGCATCTGAGGCTGATCATCCACCACCAGCGCCTGCTTGCCGCTCAGCGGCGTGTTCGGCAGCGCGCTTTGCCTGTCGTCGCTCGGCTGCCCGCGACGTATCAACGAGTCGGTCGGTTCGCGAAACGTGACTTCGAACGTCGATCCAACGCCGAGCGTCGACGTAACGGTAATATGACCGCCGAGCAGTCGCACCAGCCCATCGACAATGGCCAGACCCATGCCGATGCCCGCGTGGCTTCGCGTGTTGCCGTCGTCAAGCTGCACGAACGGCTCAAACAACTTTTCCTTGGCCTGCTCCGGGATGCCAATGCCGTGGTCGGTTACTGCGATCCGCGTGACGCACTCCGATGCCGCAATGTGCTGCGTCGCACGGATCAGCACGTCGCCTTGAGTCGAATACTTGATTGCGTTGTCGACTAGGTTAAGCAGGATCTGCCGTATCCGTTGCTGATCGGAGTGAATCAACCATACGATGCCGCACGTGTCGATCTGCACAGACAGCTGCTTGAGCGCGGCCATCGGCCGCATCTGCGTGGCGACCTGCTGCACGATATCGATTAGATCCACCGGCGCGATGCGCAACTTGAGCTTGCCTGCGTCCAGCCTTGCATAATCAGCCAGGTCTCGCAGTTGCGCGTCGATTTGTTCGGCCGCTTGCTCCATTCGCAACACGGCGCGCATGCTCCTTGTCGACAGTTCGGCATCCGCGAGACTCGAAAGACCGGCCGATATCGTTTGTAACGGTGTGCGGATCTCGTGCCCGATCGCCCCCAGAAACGCACTCTTGGCTTTCAATGACGCATTGGCTGATGCCGTCGCGCTTTGCTCGGCGATTCTCCAGATCCGCTCCCGCTGGGCGGCGCGCATGCCACGATATGTGGCGATGGTCAACGCGATTAATAACGAACTCGTCAACGAAGCTGCACCGATACTGATCGCCCACAGCGCCCGGCGCTTGTGTCGGAAGTCCTCCAGCGCAATGTCGCGACGTTTGTTTTCCGCTTCGCCAATGCCTTGCGCAAATTGCAGGGTTGACTCATCTAGCGCGTGCAGGTGGTCGGCGATGACACGCGCCGTCGACCTGTCGCCCGGTTGCAGATTGACGATGAGCGGATCGATCGTTTGCAGGCAATGTTCGATTGCCGCGACGGCCTGCACATAGTCCGGCACGCTCAGTTGTACCTGCGTGGTATCCGACGGCTTCGAAATAAGCGAGAACTTTGACACCAGGATCTCATAGGAACGCTGGATCTCATCCAGGTCCTGGCTGTCGCCGCTTGCATATCGCAAAAGCAGGTTTTCCAGGCGATCTGCATTGAACTTGAACTGAGCGGGTGCCCAGTAGTAGTTTTCCTGCGGACCGGCCAGCTTGTACACGGACATGGGTTCCGTGCTGGTCCATTGAAGTGCCGTATAGCCCCATGCCGCTATCACCAGCGCGAGCGCCACCCCCAACAAGGTGCCTGCCCGCGACCAACGAGGCCATTGACACGTATCATTTGACCTCAATCGACTTCACCTGCCACACGAACCGCCCGGCGACCTCTGAGCGATTCAATTCCTTTGGGAACTTGTCGCGGGGGTAGACAAGAAACAGCGGACCAAAATCCCTGAGCGTCAGCTGTTTGCCGTTGATTTGGTCGGCTAGAATCACGCCGTACCGGTGCGCGTCGCTGATCGGGACCGCATACGATACATAGCCATCGTGTGCTGTCACCCGGAGCGTCGTTCCCTTTGCGCCCACCTTCGATAGCACGTCGCTCAAAAGCACGCCGGAAAACTGCGACGAGGGCGTCCAGTTCGTGGCCGTGGTGAACTGGGCACGCGGCATTGACCGCCATTCCTGTTCCGTGAAACGGTACATGTGAGTACCTGGCACATTCGTGCGTTGGATATTGCCGGTGACGTCCAGTTGCATCGGCGTGGCCTGCGCGAGGCCGCCGAAGACGAACAGGACGAGCGCGAGGCCTCTCGCGAGCGTTGCAAACTTGTTCATGCAGGTTCTCCTGACGAGCCCATTGGCTCAAGCGGTATCTCGGGATTCACATGCTAGACAAGCGGTTCAACTGATAGCCACGGCGGCTGGCTGTGGAATGCGACATGCAAGCCGTCGCTCAAATGATTAAACGCACTCGTGGACAGCCGACCGCGTTGACTGCAGTGCATATAGGGTATCGGCAGTGGGTTTGCTTGCTCGTCGTTGCGGGATCGACGCAGCTTTTCGAAAAATCAGCGTACCCGTCCAAACCAGCCGGTGCGCCGCACACCTTGCAGCTACAAACGGCCACATCGCTATCGCTATCAGATAGGCGGATCCTCGGTGCAGCCATTCATAAATAGACAGATTTGTCTGGACGAGGTTGGAAACTAAGCCAGCATATCGTCGGTGCCCGTGTGTCGCAATGCTTGCGTCTGTCCTTTTTACAAAAAGACAGAATGCTTGCTTTTTATGACGAGGTGGTGGGTTCAGTGATGCGGTGGTTAGCCCATGTTACCCCCGCTTTTTTGCGTGCGGGTCGTGACTGGCGTACCGGTGAAGCGTTTAGCGAAGCATTCGCGTATTGTCAATGTGCTGCTGGGGGTTCCAACCGCTTGTGACTGCTTTGCAGCTAGGTCAACTGCTGAAGGCGGCTCGTAAGCGTGGCAAGCTGACACAGGCCGAGGTGGCGACCCGATTGGGGCTGAACTAGAACCGCGTTTCCTATCTGGAACAACACCCGGAATCGCTGAGTTTCAAGCAGTTGCTGGGCTGGTGCACGGCCGTCGGGCTGGAACTGCGGCTGGGCGAGCGCGAGCGCCTCGAATCGACCAACAAGACGCAGTGGTGAGATGGGGCGGCGCTCGCACAGTCAAACCCTGACGCTTTGGGCCAACGGCGATTACGTGGGCCGAGCAGGACCTTAAGCTTGCTATGGCGCTGCTGGGCAAGAACCGGCACTATCATATGCACGCCATCCAGCGCCGGCACTTCAATAGCACGGCCCAAAAGCTCGGCTATGGAGGAAACGCGGAGCCATTGCTTCAGGAACGGGTCGTTCGGGCGCCAAAGGTGGTCGCGCAGGTGCAAGCGGAACTGCCGCCAGCGTGATGCCCGCGGCAATCGTAGCAACGGGTAAGGACAGGCGACAACCACGCAAATTACCTTGTCGTTTGAACACAGTATGGGGAACGGAGTGATGACGCAGGAACAGGCAGATAATGCTAAGGATCTGACGACCGACACCGACGGAAAGCTACCTGACGTTCAGGTTATTGCCGACCTGACGATAGGATATGCGGCGATTCAGAATCATGTTCCGGTCATCCGTGAAATTCGGGTCACAAATAAGGGTGAAACAACGCTCTCTGATATTGAACTCATGGTCAAATGTGTGCCGGCTTTTGCCGAAAGTGCCCGTTTTCACTTCGAGGCATTGATGCCTGGAGAGAGCCGTCGCCTTGCACCGGTCGACCTACGCCCTGATCATCAGTATTTCAGCCAGCTCGACGAATCTGAGCGAGCGGTCATCACAGCAACGCTGCATGCTCGGGAAACGGCACTCGTAACGGCAACGCACAACATAGATGTGCTCGCCTACGACCAGTGGGCCGGCACACGGTCGCTACCCGAACTGCTTGCCGCGTTTTGCATGCCAAACTCGCGGGTCGTAGACAAGCTTCTCGCACGAGCATCCGGGTTGTTGCGCCAGACGTCGGCCGACCTGACCATGGACGGATACCAGTCCAAGAATCGTGAGAAGGTCTGGAAACAGGTGTCGGCTATCTACAGCACGATAGTTGCTGAGGACATCCAATATTCCAACCCGCCGGCGTCGTTCGGCAATGACGGTCAGAAAATTCGGACGCCGGAACGCATTCTGGATGGCAAGCTCGCGACGTGCCTAGACCTCGCCATGCTGTTTGCGTCTTGCTTGGAGCAGGCGGGCCTGCATCCCGTTGTGCTGTTCAAGGAAGGTCACGCCTGGGTCGGTGTCTGGCTGATAGAGACCAGTTTCCCGACCGCATTGGTAGACGACGTTCAGGCTGTTCGCAAGCGGGTGAAATCCGGCGAGTTCATGGTTTTTGAGACCACCAGCGTAGCGGGCGGACATAAACCGTCCCTTCGCTGGGCCTGCGCTCGTGGTCAGGAACACCTGAATGACGAGGATGAGTTCGCGTATGCAGTAGATATCCGGCGCGCACGCGAAGTCCAGCTTCGTCCCCTGCCATCGCGCTCGTCGCAGGTCGATGCGTCTGCTGTCCCGATTGCCAAGGCCGAAATGCCCATCATTGAGGACGTGCCGCAATTGCCGCCGCTGGACCCGGTCGTCGTTCCACTGCGCGATAATGTTACATTCGACACACCTGAAGGCCGACTGGCGAAATGGAAGAGCAAGCTGCTCGACCTGACGCTTCGAAACAAGCTTCTGAATTTCAAGCCGACCAAGTCGACACTGCGCGTCATCTGCCCTAACCCGGGTGCGCTAGAAGATCGGCTGGCAGACGGAAACGAATTCCGCGTTCGTGCGAAACCAAAGATGATGTCCGGTTCGGATGGTCGCGATGCCGATGTGTACACCGGACGGAACGGTACGGCGGCAATGGATGACCTAGCGACCGACGCGCTTGATCGAAACGAAATCATCATAGACATCGACGAGGAAGCGCTGGAAAGCAGGCTTCTCGAGATATTTCGAACGGCCAGCACGAGCATGGAAGAAGGCGGGGCCAATACGCTGTTTCTGGCTTTTGGAATGTTGGAGTGGCAAGAGAGCCAGGATGCCGAATCCAGCCACCTAGCGCCTATTTTGCTCATCCCAGTCACGTTGTTCCGCCAATCCGTCCGGAGTGGTTTCCGCCTGGCCCGTCACGACGACGACGCGCTCGTGAATCCGACGCTGCTACAAAAGTTGCAGCAAGATTTCAGCCCGAGGCTACCGTCGTTCGACGATTTACTGACTGATGATCGTGGTATCGACGTCAACCGGATTCTGCAGATCTTCCGGCTGCATGTGGGCGAAATGAAGGGATGGGAGGTCAAGGAGCAGGTGCATCTAGGTATCTTTTCGTTCACGAAGTATCTGATGTGGAAGGACCTCCAGGACCGCCAGAAGCAGCTTCAGGAAAACAGCGTTGTCGCTCATTTAATTAACAATCTCGGCAAGGCATTGGCTGACAGCGCGACTGGATTCGAGCCCAGTACCCTGGATGAGAAGTTCCGACCTCAAGACCTATTTACGCCGTTGCTATCGGATTCGTCGCAGTTGCGTGCCGTTTGCGTCGCTGCCGAAGGCAAGAATCTTGTCATCGAGGGTCCGCCAGGTACGGGTAAGAGCCAGACCATCTCGAACCTGATTGCGCACTTGTTGGCGACTGGGAAGACCGTGCTGTTTGTCTCGGAGAAGATGGCCGCGCTGGAGGTCGTACATCGTCGGCTCAGCAGCCTCGGTTTGGGGCCATTTTGTCTTGAGCTGCATTCGTCCAAGGCTAAAAAAAGGGATGTTCTGAAGCAGCTTGGCGTCGCGCTTGATGCTGCCAGCACACGTACGGTGAAGGATTGGGAACGGGAGTCAGAACGGCTTCTAACGCTTCGTGCAGACCTCAATGGCGTCGCGCGTGCGCTACATCACATCCATCCGAACGACCTGACCATTTACGAGGCCATCGGAACCAGCCTGCAGTATGCGCAGTGGCGGCCTGGCGCGATGCCGTGGGCGGATGCAGATGTACATGATCGTGCTTGGCTCGAGGCGCTGCGTGAGAGCTGTCGCCAGATGGGCGCTCTGGCTGGCCAGTTGACCGGTTTGCAGAACCATCCTCTGGCAGCCGTCCACAAAACCGAATGGATGGCGTCCTGGCAGCAAGAGTTTCTCGACGCGGTTTCGGCGTTTGAAGCCCAAATCAAGAGGCTGGATGAGGCTGCATCGAACCTGCTGGATCAATTGGGCCTTCCTAAAATTGCTTTTTCCCTGAATGGGCTGGGCCAATTGGATGTACTGGCCGACGCGCTCTCTACCGCGCCCACCGTTCCTATCGAGGTCGCCCGGTCGGCGCATGACGAATCTACGCGCAACCGACTTGCCAACCTGCGGCGCCATGGCCTCGCGCGCAATCAGGCATGGGAGCCGCTGAGCAAACACTACGTGGAAGACGTGGCCACCCTAAATGCGTCGGAGCTGAAACTGCAGTGGGCGGCGGCGACCCATACCTGGTGGCCGAAGCGCCTATTTGCCCGGCGTGCGGTTACCGGACGATTGCGACTGTATCGACAGGACCAGCGTCGCCCACCAGGTGGCGATGTTCCGTCCATCATTACGGCATTGACCGCCGTCAATGCCGAGGACAAGATCATCGAGTCTATGTCTCATGACGCGTCGCAATTGCTCCATGAAGCGTTCGCTGCGTCGAAGACGGACTGGAACGCCGTAGAGTCGGCTGAGCGGTGGGCGACGTCATTTGCGGACGCGGTAGCGGCAATCGCGGACAACGACATCGAGTTGGCCCAGACGCTCCGCGCAAAGCTGCAGCTGTTTGTTTCCGACAACCGGGGCATGCTGAAAGCAGGCATGCCTCTCGGCTCCAGTTTGTTGGCGTACCGCGATTGCTATCGGGACGTCATGACTCAACTCCGCCAGGTCATTGAGCTTGGACACTGTCAGGCTAACTTCGGACTCGATCCAGCGGCCGCCAGCGTGATTCCTCGGCTGTTGAACCTGCTTCAAAGATGGCAATCTGCTTCGCGGCAACTGCAGCCGTGGTGCCTGTGGCGGAAATCCCGCATCAATGCAATCAACAGCGGGTTGCAGAGTATTGTGGATGCACTGGAGGCTGGCGAGGTGCCATTGTCCGCTGCGGCAACGTTCTTCGAATACAGCTACCAGAGCTGGTGGCTGCGCAAAGCGATTGACCGCGAGCCGGTGCTCTGCAACTTCTCGAGTGCCGAGCATAACCGCAAGATTGCTGAGTTCAACGAGGCCGACGAGCGGTTTCAGAAGCTGACCCAGCAATATATTGTGGCCAAACTTGCGGGTCAGATTCCGACGAGCCTCGAAGTTGTGCCCGGTGCTGATGCTGAACTGGGGAAGCTACGGCGCGAATTGCAGAAGCAGCGCAAGCACATGCCGATTCGGCAGCTGATGCAAAGCCTGCCGAGTCTGATGACCCGGCTGAAGCCATGCCTGCTGATGTCACCCTTGTCAGTTGCCCAGTATCTGGACGCGTCGCACGCTCAGTTTGATGTGGTCATCTTCGACGAAGCATCTCAGATTCCGGTGTGGGACGCCGTCGGTGCAATTGCGCGCGGCAAGCAGCTTGTCTGCGTCGGCGACCCGAAGCAACTGCCGCCGACCAGCTTCTTCTGCCGGTCAGATGACTCGGAAGTCGGGGCGGATAGCGACGATGTTCAAGACCTTGAAAGCATCTTGGACGAGTGTCTCAGTATCGGCCTGCCTGAGCTGCGGTTGAAATGGCACTACCGAAGCAAGCATGAAGGGCTGATTACCTTCAGCAATGTCACGTACTACAATAACGAATTGGTCACGTTCCCGTCGCCGATGACAAATGACCAGAGCGTGCGTTTTGAACGCGTACTGGGTGTCTACGACCGCGGTGGTTCGCGAACTAATCGGGCGGAAGCCGATGCCATCGTCAAGGCAATTGAGCGGCACTATCTGGACTCGGCGAAGCGGCATCTGACGCTCGGCGTAGTGACCTTCAATCAGGCACAGCAAAGCCTGATTGAGCGGATGCTGGATGGACGCCGTCGAGCGTCTCAGCAACTAGACCAGGCTATTGCACAGGCGGCGCAGGAGCCGCTGTTCATCAAGAACCTGGAAAACGTCCAAGGTGATGAGCGGGACATCATCTTCTTCTCCATTACCTACGGCCCCGATGCATCGGGCAAGATCAGCCTCAACTTTGGGCCGTTGAACCTAGAGGGCGGCCATCGGCGTCTCAACGTGGCCGTATCACGTGCTCGTGTCGGCGTCGTGATTTTTAGTACGCTGCTTCCCGAGCAGATTGACCTGTCGCGCGTCCGGGCTGCCGGCGTACGAGATCTGAAGAACTACCTGGAGTTCGCCATTCGAGGCCCACGCGCCCTGGTGGAGCAAAATGTGCCGACTGGACGGGAGCCCGATAGCCCGTTCGAGCAGCAGGTGATTTCCGCACTTCGTGAGAAAGGTTGGACAGTCCACCCGCAGGTTGGCGTGTCCGGATACCGGGTTGATATTGGCGTGGTCGACCCGCGTGCGCCGGGACGCTATCTGCTGGGCGTCGAATGCGATGGCGCCATGTATCACTCCGGCGCAACTGCGCGCGACCGTGACCGGCTCCGCCAGCATGTCCTTGAAGGGCTGGGTTGGAAACTGTATCGTATATGGTCCACGGACTGGTGGTTGAATCCGCAAGAGCCGATACGAAAGCTTGTGGCCCGACTGGAAGAGTTGGTAGCGACGGTGCCGACCGAGGACGAACCGCCTGTTGAGCTGCCGGAAGAGGAGAAGTATGAAGAAGCGCCGCATGCTTTGTATGCCCGGGCCGGATTGGTTGTCGAGTCGATTGCGCCTGCTACTCAGTTGCCCGAATACGAACTGACCCGCTTGGACAGAGGCAACCCCCACCTCTTCTACGAGAGCTGCTCGATGCCGACTTTGGCCGGGCAGTTACTCAAGGTAATCGAAACGGAAGGACCGGTATCGCAGGCGATAGTGTTCAAGCGTGTGACGCGGGCTTGGGGGTTGTCTAGGGTTGGTAGTCGCATTGAGGCTCATTTGATTGCAGTGATGCCCAAGCAGGTGACCCGTACGACGGACAACGACATCACTTTTTATTGGCCAGGGCATGCTAACCCAAGCACCTGGGAAGGTATCCGGGTACCAGGAGGTGACCCCGAAACGCGCCGCAGTATCGATGAGATTAGCCTTGAAGAATTGGGTAATGCGGCTATGTATATATTGATGCAACAAGGTGGTACGTCGCAAGAGGGATTGGTAAAAGCGGTTTGCCGACTACTCGGTGTGGCTAGGGCAACTGCCGAGGCCGGCATACGGATTTCTCGGGCGCTGACCCACGGACGCGTCCAGGCAACAGTGGTTATGGAGGGCGGGTCTATTCGGTTGCGGAACTGAGTTAGCGTAGGTAGGCGTTGTTTCGGGGACGCGTTGATGTTCAGGATTTGGTCTACTCGCCGAATAGGCCGCTGGTTACTGGGTCGAGGAATGGCCGCGCCGGCTTCCAGCTGCTTCGTATTCGCGTGCTGGATCGGTGCTGATTTGTGACATGAAACTTCACACAAAGTGTGGAAGAGCTATTTTTAACGTGCTGCTGACAGCCCGCACCACTTTCTCGTCAGCACTCACCGCCAATAAGCTAGTGTAGCGTGCGCCACTGAAACAGTTGGTTTGCATTGACACGGTGCTGCGGGGTAACCATCGCTCTTGCCTGTTATTAGTCGTATTCACAGTCTTATGCCTACCCGCTATTGTAAGTGGCAGAGTGTGTCCGGACTTTCAAAGGACGTTAAAGTTGCCGGATTTGTCGAAACCGTTGAGCGAGGCGCTGGCGTTCTTCGATAAATTTTTCGATTGCTTGCTCAAGCGCATCAGGCTTAAGCGTCTCGACAGGCAAACCGAGATGATAGACGAATGCGTCCATCGGTTCAGAAATTGAAATTACACCGCCACGCGTGCCTACTTCCAAACAATTCAAACGCAACATATCGGCAAGAACTTGCCCATCCTGAGCATCATTCAACGGCGCAAAGGGTGCGTATATATACAGTTTGTTTGATTCAGCATTGAACCTTAGGTACAAACGCTCCCCCCACGCTAGCTCGATCCCTGCCTCGTCATTGGCATCCAGTGTCAAGCCGGCGATGCGGTGACGTTGACCAAGTGCTTCAAGACACCTGCGCACGCGTTCTTTAGCTTGAAAGTGCATGACTGCAAAAAAATGATTCATAGTATTTTTACTGCCAATAGATGCAATAGCGCATGACCGTTCAAAAAGTGAAGCGCTGTTTTGAAGATCTAAAAAAACTTTTTATGAAAAAATTAATTTCGCGGCATGTAAGCGTTAATTTAATTTCTGTGGATTAATCGGTGACCATGCGCATGATTTCTGTGCCGCTCAGAATAACAAAGCGGAAAAATGTGTGAATTTTATTGGCGTCCGGCTGCGCTGATTAATAGCCGACATTTTTGTAAAAAATATTGATTAAATATTTGTTAAAAATAAAAACTCAGATGGTTTGCGACATCAATGTCGATGTGCATTCTTTCGGTTGCCCACTTACACCCGTGCGGTTTCATTTGTTTATGCATTTTATTCTATAATTAATTCCATGTTAAATATAAGTTTTTGTATTTTCTTGTCGCAAGCGAAGTCTTTTATCAAGCTTAATGCGGTTGGGGATATTTTGCTCTAATCCTAAAAATGTTTTTGTTGAATTATGCGCGCTGAAAATACAATTTAAAATTTAGTCAAATCATTGTTCATTCCGAGTAATAGCGAGAGCGCCCAGAAATGCGGAGGCGCCCGGATTGTTGAAAAGCCGATAGTGGTGAACCAATGGGGTCGGACACCGTTGAAACTGCTGATGAAGCTTTGACTGAAGTCGCTCCTTCAAGGGGGCTCTTGGTCCAAGTATTAAAAATTGTATTAGATTGATTGTCGGAAGATTGTTGTTTATGATAATCTAATATTATACGCTCTATAATACATGCTGCGACGTTGTGTGATTCCGGGCTTGGGTGTTGCTCAATATATCCTTGATCTTTAAAATGCTCCATGAGTTTGTTTAAACTCATGGTTTCCCCATCAAATTCAACTTGGGTATCCTTTTCTGCTTCAAAAAGCTCCTTAAGGGTTTCGGGGCGCATTTTTTTCCAATAGTGATTGAGTTCATCCTCCTGGCCCTTGAGTTCCTTCTTCACAATTTTTCCTTCCATTAAGGCGATATTTTTGAAAATATTTCGACCGCCTTTTTGTTTGAGTTTTTGGATTAAGCCTTGCTGTATTCCCATAAGCATGTCTTCTCCGCCTGCAACCATATATGCAGCATAGATTCCATCTTCCCCTTTTTTGCGAAATGGAGATTTTATAGAAACGTATTGTTGTGCTGGCGATGAAACTGATCGCTCGTTTGCTGTTTTTGGTTTTTGGGGGAAATATTCATTTTTTTCGAATCCAAAGTGTTTTGGAGGAGCTTCACGTGTAGGATAACCAACTCCAAGACCGATGATGGATTTTTGAGTATTTTTATGTTTATTGTTTAATTGAGTTTTAATGCCGGGATTGGTGTGTCTAGTATTTTCGGTTAAAGCAACGTCCTGATCCATCATTATAATTTGCTGAGGACGATATGGCAGTGTATCTGCAAACGCCAAGGCTGCAGCGCGCGCAGCGCCGAAACCGGTCAAGCTACCGCCGTACCACCCGACAAGGTGCAAATTTTTATATTGCTCCATCATTTCGTTAAGAGCAGCCTCATAGCATTTGAACTCTGTCTCATGAACAAGCAAATAAATTGATTCATCTCGCATATATTTTGGATGCCATGCGAGGCTGCCATCTGTTTTGCTTTTAAGGTCGCCTGCAATTTTATTTGCGCTCCCGCCGCTTATAACAATAATTGGCACTTCATTCGACTGCAGATCATGTTCTTGCCATTTATGTTCTTGTGTACCTTCTCTTTTTCTGAATGAGAACCAGCCAACTGAATCACTTTGAGAAGCAAGTTCCTTACATGTGGCAATTCTTTTTTCTAACACTTCTTTCATGTATTCAAAATTTTTATTTTTATCACCTGATATGTTGACGGGAGCATATTTGCATTTTGGTCGTGTTTCTTTATTGGCCCAGGTAGTGTTTAAATTTATTTTAATTGCAGGTTTCCCTGTAGGTGCAGTGCCAGAATTATTTTTTATATCAGGAGCGTTACGATCTCCAATAATGTTGATTCTAGAGGAATGAGGTCTTGAATTTTTTAATGGGCTCTGGCGATCTGTCGAAACAGAAGCTTGTGCCCCCAACGATCTGGGCAGCCTGGAAGAATTTGTAAAGCTACTCTTTGAATTTTTTTGTTTATACATAATTTCCTGCTATTTTGATTAATCAAAATATTGAGATATAATTATATTTCCACTTCTCAAAAAATAAATCCCTTTTTTATTGGCGTATTTTTCTAAGCAATGCACGGAGCATTTGGACTGTCAACCAACGGTCAAACCTTCAATGTAGAATAATTTGGGTGATCTCTATTTGTTTTGGCGGCGATCGGCTAGGTTATGTCTGATAAGCCTAAAATATCAGGAGCGTGTTATGCACTTTGCAAGATAGGCGCGGCATGAACGAGCATGAGCATGGCAAAGACGACGAAATGCAAGCCGACGAGCGTTTCGGGCAACCGCTCGTCGTCGCGAGCGAGCCTTCGAAAGCGATTGAGCCATCCGAAACTGTGCTCGACGACCCATCGGCGCGGCAGCAGGATAAAGCCCTTCTTTGCCTCTGGCAGTTTGATAACCTGCAATTCGATGCCTTCATCCTGCGCGGCTTGCGCAGGCTCTTTTCCTGTATAGCCTTGGTCGGCGAAGGCAAGCTTCACGCTTTGCCCGCTCACAAGTTGCACCTCTTATGCCAACACCTGAACCTGCGCGCGCTTGCTCATTGGCCGGCGTGACATGAACCGCCAGCCAATGCCCGAGCGTATCGACGGCTCTATGCACCGTGCTTGCCCGTTTGAGCTTATCGCCGTCATAGCCTGCGCGTGGGCCACTCTCGCAGCTCGAGTGCAACGTACGCCCGTCCACAAGACCACCGCACTGGGCTGACCTTGACGAGCCTGCGCAACACGCAGCACCGAACGCAAATCTTGAACCATCGCTTCGAAGCAGCCCGCTCACAGCCAGCGTTGAGTTTGCTGATACACCACGCCTCCCATGGCGGAAAGTTCGCCGGCAGCATGCGCCACGCAGCGCCTGCACGAGCCAGCCAACGCAGCGCGTTGCACAACTCGCGCAATTCATACCGTCTTTGCGGTGTGTCTGGCTCCATCAACGTCAAATACGGAGCAGCGAAGCGCCATTCTTCGTCCGTCACGCCGCTCGGATCACCCGTTATGGCATACGGTGTCAGCAATGATGAAGAGCGCAATATGCGCGTTCCATGCGCTCATCGCCGTGCTCAATCGGTCCCAGTTAATCAGATCGGCCAGTCGAACCAACGGATGCTTCAAGTTGATCTGCTCGCGCAGCGGTTGGCGAAACAAATCTCCCTCTGGCACCGGCGTCTTCGGACCCATCCGAACCTCGTCGAAATTTGCAGGAATCTCGCCTCAATATGCCTGCCTCTTGCAAATCCCACAACACCATTCTGGCTTCAGAGCCTTACTGCACCAGCGTCTGCGGATTATTCAGGACCGGCTAATAAAATTTAGGAAAGGTGGACATTGAAAAAATGTGTGAGGCTACGAATATGTGCTAATTCCGGCCGGCTTATATGGCCTTTATTCTGTTGCCGATAAACTGGTTTGCTTACGCCAAAGGCTGGCATAGACACCATGTTGCGCCAATAAACTACTATGCGTGCCAGCTTCCACAATAGAACCCTCGTGCAAGACTAAAATTAAGTTAGCATGCTGGATAGCGGAAAGCCGATGTGCGACAACGAGCCGGGTGGTTTGATGGTAGCGTTCGTAAAGATGCTGAAAGATATCAGCTTCGGTATGTGCATCAAGTGCCGTGGTCGGCTCATCAAGGAGTAGTAAGTGGCTGTTCCGCAATAAAGCACGGGCCAATGCCACACGTTGTCGTTCACCACCAGACAATTTGTTACCCCGCTCGCCAATTGGCGTGTTAAGGCCATGACTCGCCGCGGCAATAACAGGTGTAAGCGCAGAACAACGAATGGCCTGTTCGAGTTCCACATCGGAGGCTTGCGGACAGGCAAAACAGATGTTTTCGCGTATTGAGCGATCCAGCAAATGGGCATCCTGCGTCACATAGCTGATCGACTGACGCAGCTGTGATTCAGAAAAGGACTCGATTGGCTGGCCATCAATGAAAATTTGTCCGTCGTCAAGCTTGTACAGACGCAATAGCAATCTTATGAGCGTGGACTTCCCAGCACCGCTCGAACCGACAAGCGCAACGAAGGCACCGGCGGGAACCAAAAAACTCGCGTGGTGTAATACACGTTTACCGGACGGGTGACGAAAGCTGGCGTTGCGAAATTCAATGGAGGGCGCACCCTTGAAAAGGTTTCGAGTGATGGGTTCAAAGCGCCGTCTAACACTCAGTACGTGCAGTAACTCCGACAAATTGAATAACCCGATTTGGGCTTCTCGTACCGCATAGCCGAACGTGCTCAGTGGCAAGGTAAATTGCAGTAAGTAGCTGTTTAATAGCACAAAATCGCCAATCGTCAGCTGGTGTGCGAGGATATCGCTGCCCGCCAAACAGGTAAGCGTGGTCAGCCCGATACCAACGATGAGTAGTTGGAGTGCGCCAAACATCTCCATTTTACGCGTGATATGAAGGCTCGCTCTTTCGCGTACTTTGAGGACACGATCAAGTTGGATCAATTCATTGGCTTCATTTGAAAAGGATTTAGCCGTGTCCGCATGCGTTAGCGTATCGACCAAACGAGCAGATGCCCTATCCGATGCCCGATTTTTCTTGCGTTGCAGTAACTCGCAGCGCTTAGCCGTCAACACAGTTGAATAAAGATAAATTGCCAAAAAACCAAGCAAGACGGCCGCATAGACAGGACCAAAAAGCGAAAATACGATGATGTCGGCAACTACGATTTCGACACAAAGTGGTGCGATGCTCCAAAAGATTCCGATAAGCGCGCGCAGCACACTGTCTTGCGCACGCGAGACCTCGCTTACAGATGCCCCCGTTTGATGATCGCTCAGCGACGCAGCCGGCTGAGCGAGCACTTGGCTGACGTAATTGAGCGTAATCGTGCGTTTGATACGCTCATGAATTAACACAAACAAGTACTGCTCGCAGCGGCGCATTGCTTGTGATAGAAACCATGCCCCACCGTAGGCAACACATAAAAGGTAGACGTTCACCGCCGAAAGTGACGCATCGGAAAACCCGTCAATGAGCCACTTAAGCAGCATTGGCGCGATAACGGTAAGCCCAATCGAGCATCCGGTACAGGCAATGGCTGCGATTGTCTGAAGCCGTGCATGCCACTCAGGCGTCCACAAACAGCGCAGTAAGAAAAGGATCGTTTTGAAGGCGTTGTGCCGCATGTCACTTTAACCGCTGTTATTGCCATCCTTGGATAAAAAGCTCGACGGCGTATAGATGAAGAAGGTCCATAAAATAATTACTATGGCCTTTGCTGCTATTGTCAATTGCGGCACGTGTGCGCTTTAAATCGAGATAACCTTCTTTGGCTAGAAATCCCTCGAGGCAAAGCGTCATCAGGTGGTCTTTATGGTCGCGTATGCCCAGTAAATCGATACCCGATGTTTCGCCTTTGTTTCGCCGCCACAGGTTCGGATAACTTGTGGCAGCTGAGACGGACTTCCTCAGAACGATGCGGTTATGTGCCCCTTCGAAATGATCGTAGCTTGGCGTTGACAGCGCAAACTCCACCATCGGTTGACAGAGGAACGGGTAGTGCGTTCGGGAGGTAAATGGATAAGATGGCGCCCGGATATCGTCAAGCGACAAAAAAGCCAAAAACAACTGGTATAGTTTGCCGGGCAAACGAATCTTCGTTTGCTGAAGGAACGGGTGGAGAGGGGTTCGGCGATCGAACGGTTCGTGCTGCGCATCTGTGGACAGAAGGTCGAATGTACCGCTGATATTTTCAGAAGGATCCGCAGAACACAGCGATCGAGCCGCGCTTGTTACCACTTCAACCAAGGAGGCTCTGCGAATAAGTGCCAAGTCCATCGCGACACGAGCGAGTCGCCGCCATTGCCATGCCAGTGCCGCATCGGCAAGCGCACCGAAAGGCGGAGGGGACAGAAAGAGGGAATCTCCTCCATGCCCGCTGATAAGTTGGGTGTTTTCCCGCTTTTCAAGTTGGTTTGCAAAATATTGATTAAACGCGAGCAAGCAATATCTGATATGCGGTTTGGCGACACGCGGAACGGATTGAACGGGAGCAAATGATAAGATCTTTGCATCCACCTCATGAAGGCAAGCCCGCGTACTTTGCGCAACAGCACGCGCATGTTCAAGCTCGTTGGATGAAGCCACATCGGCGTGGTAATAATGCGCGCAAAATAGCGGCTGTTCAGCGGACGATAACGCTCGCAGCGCGAGCAGCACGGCACTGGATTCCAGCCCCCCGGAGAGTTCTAAAACGGGCCGCTCGGCCAATGAGACAAACTTGTTAAGATAGTTTTTTAAAATGTCAAACGGGGTCTCGCCGTGACCCTTTATTGCATGTTTGAGTGGGTCCCAGACCGTCAAGAGTTGCGGCTTACCGCCATCGGTATAGGAAACAGCGCATCCTACCGGAATTTCATTGATACGATCAAAAGGCAGCTCACCGTTTTGTACGGAACCTGTCCGCAACCATGTTGTAAAAAACGCTTTATTCCATGCTGGTCGCTCGCCATTTTCCACGAGTGCTTGATGCAAACACGTGATTGTATCTGAAAACAGCAAACCATGACGGCTGGACCACGACCAATATAGAGTCCACTGACTACTTGGATCGCTGCAGCAGATGAATTTCCTGGCAGCCTGGTCAAAGCAGATAAATAAATATTTTCCCCAGAACTGGGCCATTAACCGTGCAGGGCCTTCTGCCGCAATCTTTTTTAGATCATCTTCCTGGATTTCACTATGGTTTAGCTTCGAAAAAGCTGCGCCATAGAAGCAGTAGAAGTACGTACCCAATTGCCCGCGTATGACACGCTGGCCAGCACTATCTTGCTGATGCCAAAGTGCGCCTGCAATCCGGTTGGATTGATCGTGTACAAGCATCCAGTCCCGGTTCTGTGCCAAAAAATCCTGCGTATTAGGATAGGCGATGCCGAGAAGAGCCATGGGAAAGATCTAACAGGGGATGAGGAAATTCCAAAATGACGGAAAGTTCTTTTCTTCTGAGCGCGCTGTCGCCAATCACTACATCCGCGGCTTCCGACCATGCATGCGCATAAAAGGGAAAGGACTGGACGCCAATAACCAGTTTTAATGCCAAACCGGCACGCGCGCACAACAACGTCAGCGCGACGGACCATTCCAAACACTTGGTTGACCGAGGATAAAACAGGCATGCCCAATTGAGCGTGTTCACGAACGGTGCATACTCTTCTGGCTGACCAAAAAGCAGGCGCTCTGCAGCCTCATGGTGAGCTTGGTCGCAAAGTCGCAGCAGTCCGGCAAGTCCATGCTGTGCGGCGCATTTATGCACAGATCGCAAGATAAGTGTGGCTTTGGCAATGCTTGCCCAGGTGGGCCGATGCGCGAACGCCTCATCCGGCAACTTCCAGCCATTGGCAGACATCCCCCCCGTTTTCGGAGACGGGCTAAGCGCGTTTAACTTGGCGTCAATAACTGGGAATAGATTGGTGCTAATCCAGTTAGCACGCTTTAATTTTTCCAGAATGGCAGTGCTCTGAATACCACCAGTCTGCGCAAAAAATTTATCCTCGAGACCGAGGTGCGGTGCCAGTGCTGCGGACTGTGTATCGGACAAGACAGCGTATCGATCCCGCACCACATCGAGCAAAATGATTTGTTTGGAAAAACAGGTTCCAAATACATTGGGCATCAAATGATGCGGCATTTTATATTATTATTTCATAATGTGGCTACCAGGATACGCTAAGCAAACCTTCACACCACTCACAATGGATGCTAAGTCCACATAGACTGGTGCTCGGAATATTGCTTAGCGTAGTCTTTCAAGCTATTAATCTAGGAAGCGGCCAACGCCAGCTTCCTTATATTTCCCTGAACCGCCTAGAGTCGATTCGGAAGCACACAGCTCCATCAGCGACTCATCATCCAACGGGAGGTCCACTGCTTCCTGATGCATACCTTGGTGCTGATCCATGAGAATCTCCTTTCCGTAGCTAAGAAAGCGCCACCCATGTATATAAGTGGCTACCAAGCCTATGTCGATTAAACGGCATAGGTGCAGACAGCCTAATGAAGAAATAGAATGCTGCAAAGGTTAAGTGTTGTTTTTTTGCAAACCTTATTGACGCTAACAGCAAAATGTGAAATGTGAGCATGAAAATTGAAGGGGATACCGCACGCATCGCACCGAGGAAATGCCGCATATCGTGGCTGAGTACTGGTGCAACACTGTCCTAAATTTAAGATACCTTAAGAATTAAGTCGTGATAGAAGCTTCTTTATTTTTGCCTGGAGAAGTGATGGGCTGGGAGACTTCATTTGAAGAGTATCGGGGACATTCGAATGAAGCAGTGCGGCATAGCGATCGTCGCTGCAGGTTGATCAGCTATTGCGGGGGCCGAATGTTGCCAATTCAACACAACGATGTTAACCCGCTGGTGTCACACCTAGAACCGCAGCGCGTGGTCGTGCGACACAAAGTGCTACATCACTTTGTGTCAAGGTCGCCATGGTCTAACTGAATGATGAAACGGGTTTTGCGAGGAAGGGCAAGAATTCAGTAAAACTGACTAAACTTATCTGCCACCCAAATGGACCAATGATCCGACCAGGCGGCAGCAGATCGGCGTGCCCGATGAGAGCGACTCAGTCGCGGATGGCGCGGTTTTCATCACTATGTGACGCTATGTATAGCCGGAGGGTTCTTGTCGCTCAATGTTTCATTCAATGGCGCGGTAAAAAAACACCGAAATGGGTTTCCTTCGCCTCACCCCAGGACCATGTTCCACGTTGTGCCCCAACCCGTGCAGCGCCACATGGCTGACACCATCGCCACGTTGTTCATCTCTTCAGACAGCTCCAGCAATGTTCCTTCTGCTGTGCCTCACATCCGAGATTTTATGAAGCAGTAGGTGAGCACGATGTGGCCTGTACCTTTCGGTATCATAGTCCGTACCTTATTGCATTCACATGCTCGGATTTGCTTGAAAATTCCGCCATACATGGAAAAAAATTTTCGCCATTGGCGCGCCGCGGTAGTTGGTGGTGTTGCCATCGTTCTAGTTGCCGCGCTGTCACTGCATTTTTTTGCGCGGGACAAACATGCGCAATACCTGAGCGCGAAAGTCGAACGCAGCGACCTAGAGAACGCGGTGCTCGCGACGGGCACGCTGCAGGCGTTCAAGCAGGTCGACGTCGGCGCGCAGGTGTCGGGACAATTGAAATCGCTAAAGGTCAAACTTGGCGACAAGGTTAAGCAGGGACAATGGCTCGCGGAGATCGACCCGGTGCTCTCTTACAATGCGCTGCGCCAAGCGCAAGCCAACGAGCAGAACCTTGCTGCGCAGAAACGCGCGATGGCCGCTCAGCTGATGCAGGCCGAGCTTGCATTCCGTCGCCAACAGCAGATGCTGCCGGAAGACGCGACCTCGCGGCAAGATTACGAAGCCGCGAAATCGGCGCTCGAAGTGCAGCGCGCGAATCTCGCATCGCTCGACGCACAGATCCGCTCGGCCCGTATCCACACCGAGACCGCACAGGTCAATCTCGGCTATACGCGGATCATCGCGCCGATGGACGGTGAGGTCGTTGCCATTGTCACGCAGGAAGGTCAGACCGTAATCGCACAGCAGCAGGCACCGGTGATCCTGAAGCTTGCCGATTTCGACACGATGACCGTGAAGGCTCAGGTATCTGAAGCCGATGTAGTTCGTGTGTACCCGGGTCAAAGCGCGTACTTCACGATCCTTGGCGAGCCTGACAAGTGCTACTACGGTAAGCTGCGCGCGATCGAGCCCGCGCCGCAAAACTTTCTCGACACGCAAGGGACATTCGGTGCGATGGGCGGCGGTGCGTCCAAGTCGAATACCGCCGTGTTCTATAACGCGTTGTTTGAGGTGCCCAATCCCGGGCATCGACTGCGCATCGCAATGACCGCACAGGTCAGCGTGCTGCTCGGCACCGCGCGCAACGCGCTCACCATCCCGGTCGCCGCGCTCGGCGCAAAGGACAAAGATGGTCTGTACACGGTCCGCGTGCTGGGCGCGGGCGACAAGCTTGAGACTCGCAAGATCCGCATCGGCATCAACAACAACGTGAAAGTCGAGGTGCTAGCTGGCTTAAAAGCCGGTGAGCGTGTCGTGATCGGCGATGCGTCCGATACGGGTAACACGGCGTCGGACGTGGGAGTGTGACGATGACCTGGCCACTGCTGCAACTCGTTGGCGTCACCCGACGCTTTCCGGCCGGCGATCGCGACGTGGTCGTATTAAAAAACGTAAGTTTGACGATCAACGCGGGTGAGTTTGTTGCGATTGTTGGCGCGTCGGGCTCCGGCAAGTCGACGCTGATGAACCTCCTCGGCTGCCTCGATCATCCGAGCGAGGGCAGCTACCGGGTCGATGGATGCGAGACGCACGAACTGGACAGCGATGAACTCGCGCGCTTGCGTCGCGAGCGCTTCGGCTTTATCTTTCAGCGCTACCACTTGCTGCCACACCTGAGTGCAGCGGCGAATGTCGAAATGCCGGCCGTCTATGCGGGCAGCGTGCCCGCTGCACGGCATGCACGCGCTAAGCGGTTACTTGCGCGTCTTGGATTGGCTCAGCGCGCCGGGCACCGGCCAAGCCAGCTGTCTGGCGGACAACAGCAGCGCGTTAGCATCGCACGCGCGTTGATGAACGGCGGTGAAGTCATTCTCGCCGACGAGCCGACGGGCGCGCTCGATTCGACAAGCGGTCAAGACGTGATCCGGATTTTGCAAGAGCTAAACGCGCTCGGCCATACGGTCATCATTGTCACGCACGATGAGCATATCGCCGCGCACGCACGCCGGATCATCGAAATCCGCGACGGCGAACTCGTCGCGGACCGGCCTAACACGCCTGTCGCAGATGGCGCGTTAGGGCCGGTATGCGCCACCGTGGATGCGCGGGCCATCTCACCCCCACCGCCCACGGGCAGCTGGTCGGCAAGCGCCGGTCGCTTTGCCGAGGCATTTCGGATGGCATGGCTCGCGCTCGCATCGCACCGACTGCGCACGATCCTGACAACGCTCGGCATCATCATCGGCATTACGTCGGTCGTGTCAATCGTTGCGATCGGCGAAGGCGCGAAGCGCTACATGCTCGCCGAGATTGCGAGCCTTGGCCCGAACACAATCAGCTTCTATCCGGGCCGTGACTGGGGCGACAATCAGGCACACACGATCCAGACGCTCATGCCCGCCGACGTGACTGCGCTTGCTGAACAATACTACGTCGACAGCGTGACGCCCGAGACGTCGCGCAGTCTGCTGCTACGCTACCGAAACATCGACGTCAACGCACTCGTGAACGGCGTCAGCGAGCATTACTTTCAGGTGCGCGGGATAAAACTCACGCAAGGTGTCGGTTTCGGTCCTGACGGCGTACGCCGTCAGGCACAAGTTGTGGTGATTGACCAAAACACGCGTCGCAAGCTGTTCGGCGCAGACTCGAATCCACTTGGCGAGGTTATTCTTGTTGACAATCTACCGTGCGTTGTGATCGGTGTGACGGCGGACAAGAAGAGTGCATTTGGCGACGTGAAGAGCCTAAACGTATGGGTGCCCTACACGACGGCAAGTGGTCGGTTGTTCGGCCAGCGCCATTTCGATAGCCTCACGGTACGGGTACGCGACGGTCAGCCGAGCACGACGGCCGAGAACAGCCTCGTGAAGCTGTTGATGCAGCGCCATGGTCGCAAAGATTTTTTCACTTACAACGTGAACAATGTGGTCAAGACGGCTGAGAAGACCGGTCAGACGCTGACGCTCTTGCTATCGCTGATTGCGATGATTTCGCTCATTATCGGCGGGATTGGTGTGATGAACATCATGCTCGTATCGGTCACCGAGCGAACGCGCGAAATTGGCATCCGGATGGCCATCGGCGCCCGGCAAAGCGACATCATGCAGCAGTTCCTCATAGAGGCCGTGATGGTGTGTCTGATTGGCGGCGCAATGGGCATTGTACTGTCATTTGGCACACGTTTCGTATTCGCTCTGTTTGTCGCCCAATGGACAATGGTGTTTTCCATCGGCTCGATCGTCACCGCATTCCTGTGTTCGACACTGATCGGCGTCGTGTTCGGCTTCATACCCGCACGCAATGCAGCGCGGCTTGATCCGATCGATGCGCTCGCGCGCGATTAAGGCGACGCTCTCATGATCCACCTTCTGACCATCTTCCGCCACCTGCTCTCGCTCGTATGTGCCGCCGTGCTGCTCGCTGGCTGCGTGAACGCGCGTCGCCAGTCATTGCCCGCCGTGAAGCTGCCCGCACATTGGAGCGCGTACAACGCGGCCGGTGCGACGACAAAGACGCCTTGCTCCGCCGCCTCTGACACATCTGAGCCTTGCGCAACTGCGCCGATTCCGACCGACTGGTGGCGCGGCTTCGGGGACCCCGTGCTCGATCGGCTGATCGACGACGCGCTTGCCGTGAACAACGACCTCGCCGCCGCCGCGATCCGCGTCTATCGCGCACAACTGCAAGCAGGTCTCGTTGCCACCAACCTGGCACCCACCGTGACGCTTGGCGGCAACGGCCGCGTATCGCGCATGCCCGATTCGCGCCAGACATCGCATGCGAGCAATCTGTACGGCTCGCTTAGCTACGAGCTTGACCTGTGGGGCAAGCTTGCCGCGCAGCGCGACGTGGCGCGTTGGAAAGCCGCCGCGACGCAGGCCGACCACGACGCGGTGCGGCTCTCGCTGATCGGCACGATCGCTGCGCTGTACTGGCAGATTGGCTATCTGAACCAACAGATCGCGCTTGGCAACGCGAACATCGCGTATGCGCAGCGCACGCTCGCGCTGGTACGTACACGCCACGCGGCGGGCGCGGTATCCGGCCTTGACGTCGCGCAGGCCGAGCAAAGCTTGTCTGTGCAGCGTGCGGCCCAGATGCAACTGATTCAGCAGCGTACCGAGAGCCGTCATGCGCTCGCGATCTTGTTTGATCGCCCGCCGCAGGCAAGGGCCGCCGAACCGGCCGCGCTGCCCCATCGGGCGCTGCCGGTGGTGCCAGCGGGTCTGCCCGCCGACTTGCTTGGGCGGCGTCCAGACCTGCGCGCGGCGGAGTGCCGGCTACGCGAGTCACTTGCGAACGTTGACGTCGCGCGTACCCGTTTCTATCCGTCGTTCACGCTAACGGGCTCGGTCGGCACGTCAAGCGCGAGCCTGGAGCGTGTGCTGTCGAATCCTGTCGCGGCGCTTAGCCTTGAACTCGCGCTGCCGTTCATCCAGTGGAACACGATGCAGCTGCAGATCAAGGTGTCGCGGACACAATACGAGGAAGCCGTCGTCAACTTTCGCCAGCAGTTGTACACCGCGCTCGGAGAGGTCGAGAACGCATTGTCCGCACACGTTCAGCTTGAACGTGAAGGCGAACAGCGCACGCTGTCGCTCCTGCAAGCACAGCGCGCGGAAGCGCTCGCGCGGGCCCGCTTCGTAGCCGGTGCAACCAGTGTGCAGCCGTGGCTCGACGAGCAGCAGCGGCTGCGCGACGCGCAAAGTACGTTCGCGCTCAACCGCCTGAACCAACTTAACAATCAAATGAATCTATACAAAGCACTGGGGGGCGGTAATGACTCGTTTTAACCCGAGTTCTCAGACCACTGTCTTACGAAAATCTCCGAATCCCCGAATGCTATCTTGGTAAAACATAGCTTAGCTATGGAATATCCGTGCATATTTTCCACTTTGTCTTACGAGGTCATCATGAGATCCTTCCTCAATGAGTCGCCCTTGGTTTAATACGAAGATGCACTCGACAAATCGGGTCAATGCGAGTCGATGGCTAACAATAACGGCGGTTCTTTATTCAGAGAGTTTGAGTATCAGTCGCGTGATGTCAGCCTCGGACTCAGGATTGAGTGCCGACGTAGGTTCATCGAAGACAAGCAAATCCGCTTCACCTACATGCGCCATTGCGCGCGCGATAGCACAGTATCTCGGGCACGCGCTGGCGACGTTGCTGAACACATCGGCCGCACGCTCTTGCAATTGCCGCTTCCATTCCGTGAACTGATTCGGGTGCACATTGAATGGGTGCGCCAATTCCACCAGCGTTCGCTCAGCCTTGACCGCCCCTAGTGCCACCTTTGCCTTGACCGCCGATGAGTGCTGCCATCTCGTTCTCTTCGTCGTTTCCCGGGTTCCTTTGCCAGCATTATCGCCGGCTCAAGCCCCGGACGTTCCACTTACCAGGATGTCCGATTTTGCAAGGCCACCTCGGCTAACTTGGAACTCGAAACTTCACACGATATGTGGAAGAGCTGACCTGCCCCCTTGGTTAGTGCCAGCCGTCTTCTAGCAAAGTCCTTTTAAACCAGCTCCTGGAAAGCGGCAGGAGCATCCGCTGTTGCCCGATATTTCGCCGCGAACTCGGCGGGCGAAAGGTAATTCAGTGCGCTGTGCGGCCGTTGCTCGTTGTAGTCCTGGCGCCACGCGGCGATAAGCGCGCGAGCGTGCGCGAGGCTCGTGAACCAGTGTTCGTTAAGGCATTCATCGCGAAACTTGCCGTTGAACGATTCGATGTAAGCATTCTGCGTCGGCTTTCCGGGTTGAATCAACTTCAGCGTGACGCCATTCGCATACGCCCATTGGTTCAGCGCCCGGCTCGTGAATTCCGGGCCCTGGTCGGTGCGCAACGCCTTGGGATAGCCGCGCAAACGCGCTGCCTGCTCCAACGCTCGAGCAACATACAAGCCCGAGATGCCATGGTCCACAACGATATCGACAGCCTCCTTGGTGAAATCGTCGACGACAGTCAAGCACTTCAGAGGCCGTCCATTGGACAGCGCGTCCATCACAAAATCGATTGACCACACCTGG